>DAYE01000052.1 GCA_002506745.1 Euryarchaeota archaeon UBA33 | reverse complement strand
TGGATGAATTCCGCTATTTTCCTTCGTGACTCTTCCACCGCTCGTTTCGCTTCCAAACCAACTGAATGCAGGGAAGATGGGTTCCCCCAGGAATCCATGAGATACGGTTTTGCGAACTCGAAAACCCGCGGATCGACAGGCATTGATGATGCGTGATCAAGATAGATTCGAGGCATTTGTCCCTCCGTTAGAACCACATGGTAGCCCCAGCATCAAGAGCAAGATCATTTAAGGTTCCTGCACCGACGATCTTTACCCCAGGGATTAACTTGACTTTTTCCAGACCAAGCATTTGCTTTGACGCTTCGCACACATAGATTTCAATACCCATGTCCAATGTTTTTTTAATCATCTCTGCCACGCTTGGAAAAGTCCCCATTTTAATGTTCTCTGCAACACCAGGCATTAAGATTCTCAACCCGGTGCCTAGATAGTAGACGCGTGGGGTGATATCCATCATTTTCGCGGTCTGTGCAAGCACAAGGGGGGAATATTGTTTCTCCGGTTGATCCGTGGTTTGCACATACAGAATCGAATTTTCTTCTTTCATACACATCCCTCATTTCATTCGCTTAATATAGAAGGTCAACAAGGTGCCTTCTTTTTCAAATTTCAGTATCTCATGTCCTGTTCGTTTCGCCCATCGTTTGATGTCTTCCTCTGCTGCTGGGTCGTCAGCTTCCACCTTGAGTATTTGGCCGACTTCGATTTTGTCGATTTCTTCTTTTGTCATCGCGATGGGCATCGGGCAGTAGAGCCCTATACAATCCAATTCCGCGTCAGGAACGATATCGGTGTTGTTTCCCAAGGTTTTACCTCTTCTTTGCTCCCTTTAGTAATTATCAATCAAAATCTCATAATACGCCTGCGGATGTTGACATGCTGGACATTTGTTTGGTGCTTCTTTTCCTTCATGAACATACCCNNGCAATCTGTTGAAAACTTCGTGCGACTTCAACAAATCCCTCCTTTTTTGCTATCGCCGCAAACTCCGGGTAAATCGTACCCCATTCTGCTTTTTCTCCATCAGCTGCTTCTTTGAGGTTTTCTTCTGTTGTACCGATGACGCCTGCAGGGTACATCGCAGTGATCTCGACCATTCCACCCTGTAGATGCTTGAAATATACCTTCGCATGTTCTTTTTCGTTTTCTGCGGTCTCTAGAAAGATAGCTGCGATTTGTTCATAGCCTGCTTTTTTTGCCTCTGATGAAAAATAGGTGTATCGATTTCTCGCCTGTGATTCTCCTGCAAAAGCGGCCAGGAGATTTTTTTCTGTTTGTGTTCCCTTTAGACTTTTCATTCTTTCATCTCCATTTTTGTTTCATTCTAAGGTCCTGCATGGACCATCGGCCAATACACATCGGCTTCTTCGAACCGGTCCATGCTTTCTTTTTCAATCTCAAGGATTTTAAAGTGCTGNNGGCTGCCTGTTCTGCTAGCATAGCATTCTTGAGAATCGTCCCTAATGGTGTGTCTTCATTAGGGATTATAAGTGGGGGGAGTGGCACTGGTGTTGTTTTTGGAATCGTGATTTTTTTCTTCGGGAACTTTGCCTTGTACACCTGTTCGATGAAGCTGCGGTGTTTTTCTTCCTCTTGTCCCAGGAATTTGAATTTGTCCTTCAGCAAACCGTTTTTTACCCGCGCAGCTATAGTTGTATACACGCTATAGCTTTCAATCTCGCTTTTCATTGCTGCCAGCAGTAGGTCTTCGAGTTTATACTTTTTTAAATCCACTTCGCTCACCTGTTTTTCTTTTTTGTCGGTGTTGTTTACTTAATTTTCCGTTGGGATAGCTCCCGGTCGAGCATATACAGACCGCCGGTGTTGGTGCCAATCATCTTTAGTTTTTGTACGATGGTATCGGTCGATAATTCCTCTTCGACCTGTTCGTCGATGAACCATTGGAGCCTGTCCGTGGTCGCATAGTCTTTTTCTGTCGCTGCCATGGTTGCAATGTCATTGATCATTCCAGTGACCTTTTGCTCGTGTTTGAATGCATCTTCGAAGGCGTTCAAGGGTGATTTCCAGATCACCGATGGGGCTGCTATCGCAGCGACGGTAACACGGCCTCTTCGCTCGATGACATGATGATAGAATTTCATCGCATGACCGACTTCTTCTTGTGCTTGGACTCGCATCCAGTTCGCAAATCCACCGAGATTTATCGATTCAAAATAGGCGGACATGGACAGATACAGGTACGCTGACCAGAGTTCTGCGTTGATTTGCTTATTGATGGCGTTTTCAATTTTTTTACTTAACATCTTTTTTTACCTCCTTTTACAGATAAATAATTTATTTGATGCGTTTCATTGGTGAACCGCAACAATGCGGGACTGCTGTGGGTTCCTTTTCAAACCCAATAGCAGTGTCGCAGGTGCAGTCTTTCTCTTCACAATCGCATTTGTATTGGACCTTCATTGTAGAATCCTTACATCCACAGCTTTTACACATGATCTAATTCCTCCATTTCATATTACAATTTTCATTTATTTATATATTTTCCCAGTGTTGTTTTTTTCTTATTGCTTCTCAAATGCGTCTTTTCCTGCTCCGCAGATAGGGCAGACCCAATCATCTGGGAGATCCTCAAACGATGTTCCTGCAGCAATACCGGTTTCTGGGTCACCTTTTGCTGGGTCGTAGACATATCCACAGACGCTACATACATACTTGTCCATTTTTACTACCTCCTTTTTCTTCTCGGTTTTCTTATCAATATCACTATCATAGGTTGGTGCGGTTTTTGGCGAATACCCGCCTTTTACTTCATGGTAATACTCATAGGTCATAACTGGTTCTTGGGATAGTACTGCTGCATCGGTTATTTTTCCGATGAAGATGGTATGTGTACCAACATCGATTTTGTCAATAACGTGCGCCTCAAGATATCCCAGAATGTTGTCCAGGATGATAGGGGCTTGTGTTATACCGAGTTTGAAGTGAACGTTTTTGAATTTATCAATGTCTCGGCCTGATTTGAACCCGAAGGTTCCAATAAGGGAAAGAGGGGTTTTTTTGTCAAGAATGGAGATGGTGAACACCTTGCTTTCCGTGATGTACTCGTGGGTGAGATTTTGTTTGTTGATGCTGACGGCGATGGTTGGAGGTTCAGAGGTGACTTGGAATAATGCGTTGGCTATTTGACCGTTTGTTTTTGTTCCGTTCTTTGAGCAGACGATATAGAGGCCGTAGGATATTTTATGAAATGGTTTTTTATCCATTGTTGCTCCGTCCTTTTTCCTTTGTTTGGCATTTCTTACAGATGCCTTTGAAATAGCCTTGTACTTCCTCGACGCGATGGCCTCCTTGGAGTGTTTTGTCCATGTTTGGGCAGGCGATAGAGATGTCGAGGATTGCACCGCAGCGGTTACAGATGAAATGATGGTGTAACCTTTCATCAATGTCGTATCTGAGTTCTGAGCCGGAGATCGCGAGTGACTGAACGATTCTGTTTTTCTTCAGGATTTCTAAGGAGTTATATACCGTTGTTCTGGAGAGTGAGGGATGTGTTTTTTTCAGCGATGAATAGATTTCTTCTACGTTTGGATGGGTGTGATGTTCGTCCAGGTATTTGAGGACCTCGAGTCGCGGGGAGGTAATCTTGAGTGTATGGTCTTTGAGGATTTTTACATATTTTTCATACATAGTAATCAGAGTTGTAATAATTTCTTTTTTGTTATTATTACAATTTAGTATGTATTACAAAATAGGTTTATATACTTTTCCAAATCGACAAAAAAGAAATATTTAAAAAGAAGAAACCTTCCCGAAGTATCATGGAATATTCCCTCATCTACCACACCATCATTCCCTTTCTATTATCAGCAATCGTCGTCATCCTTATCACCATCATCGCAGAAAAATATGGGACAAAAACAGGAGGAGTCATAGGCACACTCCCCTCTACCATCATCATCGCGTTCCTTTTCATCGCATTAGACAAAGGAGTCCAGTTCACCTCAGAATCTGTCGCAGTTGTTCCCGCTGAAATGGGAGTCAACCTCATCTTCCTTCTCCTCTTCGCACTCCTTTCACAAAGGAATATAACGGTAGCACTTACAGGATCACTGTTTGGATGGACGATACTGACCATCCTTATCTATTATACCAACCTAACATCCATCGTCATCTCTCTTGTCGTATTCCTGATCTGTTTTCTCCTCGCATTTCTAATCCTTGATAAAAAGAAAAAAATAACCTCCCAGAACACCATCAAGGTCCACTACACGCCACTGAAACTCCTCGGTAGAAGCCTCATCGCCGGTATCGTCATCGCTATTGCAGTCACCTTCTCCAATGTCGGTGTCATACTCAGTGGGATATTCTCGGTGTTTCCCGCTATATTTCTTTCAACGATGTTGATCTCCTCACGAGAACATGGACCACAATTCACTGGCGCCATGGCAAAAGGTATGATCTACGGCAGCCCTAGCGTCGTCAGTTACGCAGTCGGAATTTACTTCCTCTATCCGCTTTCTGGAATCTTTGTGGGAACCATCGTTGCGTTCCTCCTCGCCCTTGTGGTCACCTTAGTTCTTTTTATCTTTCTTAAAAAAATACGATAACCTTCTGCGTTCCACCTATTTCTTTGTGTATCGATACTGAATATAACAGTTCCCCTCGCTGCTCACCATACAGGGACCAACAGGATTCTCCGGGGTGCACTCACGCTTGAATAATGGACACTGAGTTGAAGAGATCAAGCCTCTCAGTACATCACCACAGAGACAACCTATTGGCTCAGCATATTCCTCTTTCGCAATCTTCTGAAGTTCGTCTTCGTACTTTTTACGAGCATCATATGCCTCGTAATTCTTCCGAAGACGTAGACCAGACCGAGGAATGATAGGAAATCCCCTCCACTTGACATCCATCGGTTCGAAAACCTGCTGTAGTACCTGCTGTGCCATTTTGTTCCCCTGTGGTTTCACTGCTCGAACATACTCGTTCTCAACCTCGGCTTTTCCTTGTTGAATCTGACGAACCAGCATCCAGACTCCCATGAGAAGATCGAGTGGTTCAAACCCTGCGACCACCTGAGGGACCTTATACTCTTTTGAGATAAATTCATAGGGTTTTATTCCAATGATCGTCGAGACATGACCTGGTTCAATGAACCCGTCGATCTTTAGTTCACCCATCTGAAGGATCGCCTGTAACGCTGGTGGGATCAATCGATGACAACACAGCACAGAAAAATTCAATGGAGGACCTCGTAAGAGGACCGATGCGGTGGTGGGTGCTGTCGTCTCAAAACCNNTTCATCTGCTGAAGCGAGGAGCTGACACCAGGGACCCGGGTCATGTCCCCAAACGTTGTAATCGTCTTTCCCTGTTTCGCAAGGAGCAGTATCTCCTCGATTTCCTTCGGGGTCGTGACACAGACAGGACAACCCGGGCCTTGCCCGATCTCAACACCACATGTATGCAATAAGACATCTAATCCATGTTTGACCAGCGTATCTTGATGAGTCCCGCACACATGCATGAACCTGAGATGCACCTTCGCTTTTGTAATCTGGGAGATAATGTCATCAGCAAGCGCTTTATCACGTAATGAAAACACTATTTCCCCTCCTGCAGAGATAGCATCTCTCGAAACAATGCCAGCGTTTCTTGTGCCTCTTTTCTATCAAGAACCTGGATAGCGAACCCAGCGTGAACCAGGACATAATCACCTATCTTTACTTTAACAAGAGACACATTCGCGTTCCGTTTCGTTCCACTCCCGTAATCAACTATCGCAGCTTGTTTTTTCTTGTCAAGTTTAATGATTTTCCCCGGGATTGCTATGCACATAATGTATCCACTTTTCCCACACTAGCTGATTATCCGCCAAAAAGTACTTTGGTGACCCACATGATGAGTATGCCGCAGATGAACACGAGAAGAGTCGCCATGTATTTTTTCATGTTAAGTTCTTTTCTAATCTCGGGAACAAGATCGGTGGCAGCAATGTAAATGAACCCTCCTGCAGCAAAGGGGAGGATAAAGACAACAATGTTTTCAATGAGACTGGAAACGAAGAACCCAACGATTCCCCCAAGAACAGCAGTAAGAGCGATAGTAAAATTAAGCATAATCGCTTTTTTTTTCGAAAAACCACCGTACAACAGCACGGCAAAATCACCGATTTCCTGGGGAATCTCATGGGTAGCAATCGCAATCGTTGTGGTGATGCCAAGAGGAAGAGACACCACGAAGCTAGCCGCCATAATGAGTCCGTCGATGAAATTATGGATGGAATCCCCAACGAGATTCATATAATGAAAGGTGTGAACATTGCATTCTCCCTTATGACAATGCCGCCAATGCAGGACTTTCTCTATCAGAAAAAACAGGATGAAACCAACCAGGACAAAGAGATAGACATCGAGCCCACTGCTTTTTTCAACAGCTTCAGGTAAGAGATGCAGAAATGCCCCTCCCATCAGGGCTCCTGCGGACAAACCAATAAGGATCAGTAAGATTTTAGTGAGTATCTTATCTTTTAACGCCAGAGTCACAACACCAACAAACGAAATAAGAGACACGATAAAGGTTGCAAGAAGAATATATGCTAATTCATACACGGACATCACCTCTGGTTTATTTTACTCCAAATCTTAATGTTCTTTTTCAATTTTTTTCTTTATTTCTGGTACGGAATCAAGCAGAGAAACTTCAACGTCGTGCTTCCTCGGTTGATGAGCTGATGCCATTCCATCGGTTTGATAAACAGGACATCACCTGGTTGTAAAGGTTGTTCGGTGGTCTGATCTTTCACAAACCCACCTCCCTCCAGGATGAACACCTCATGTTCCCATTCATGCTGATGCATTGGAGAGTTCCCTCCTGCTTTCATTTCGAAGAGTCGCATCGCGAAGTTCTGCGCACCATCTTTCTTGGAGATAAGCCAGCGGACCTTCATGTTTTTTACTTCTGCTTCCTGGGGATGCTCTAAATCTACTTCTGTGTAATGGACGTGTTTCATGTGATTCACTGTGTTGTTCTAGATAGTATCCTGCATCTTTAATGTTACCCTCAAAAAAAAAATAGATATAAGGGAGATGTATTTACGAAACGAATCGATGCTGGAACCATGAAGCTTAAAGACATCAACATCGCAGTGATACGGATTGAGGGTACGAACTGCGAACAGGAGTCCTATGACGCGTTCAAACGATTAGGCGCACGCCCTGAGTTTGTCCATCTGAAGCAACTGCTGAACATCGACTGTAACACTGATGAAACACGCAACATCCTTGACTATCATTGTCTGATGATCCCTGGTGGGTTCTCCGCTGGTGACTACATCAGGGCTGGTGCGATTTTTGCTGCGCGGATCAAAAGCCAGTTACAATCACAACTCAAAGAGTTTGTTTCCCAGGATCGTCCTATCCTTGGAGTCTGCAACGGGTTTCAGGTGCTGACTGAACTAGGGTTGTTGCCTGGTTTTGAGGAAATCATCCGTCCAGTCCCTGACGCATGCCTGTATCTGAATGATTCGAATCGTTTTGAATGCCGACCGACGCTCCTGAAACATGAGAACAGGGGAGCCTGTGTGTTCACCTCGAAAATCCCAAGGAACGATATCCGTTTGATTCCTAGTGCGCATGCAGAAGGAAAACTGTTATTTCCCTTGGAGAAACAAGAGCAGTACCTCAAGACGTTAGAAAAGAACGATCAGATCGTGTTCCGATATGTCGACCCTCACGGGAACTACGCAGGGTATCCATGGAACCCAAATGGTTCCCCGATGAACATCGCAGGGATCTGCAACCCACAAGGCACCGTGTTTGGGATGATGCCACACCCTGAGCGTACATACTACAAGTATCAGCATCAGGATTGGACTGCCACTGGACTAGACAATAATATCGGTGATGGCCGGGCTATTTTTGAATCAGTTCTACATTACATCTCGAAAAAGTTCTAAAACCTGGCTGTTCGAAACTCTTTTATAGAGATATACTCCTTCTATATTGTATAAAATCATGATAGGGGGATACATCTATGAAAAAACAAGTCGTTATCTCAGCATTTCTCGTTAGTCTTTTGATGTTTTGTTCGTTTTCCACAGCGTTACCACCCACTGCTGCAAGTAGTCCAGTGGATTGGCCTGATGGAACGTTCCAGGGGGTTTGGAGCAAACAGAAGGATGGATCATCTGGATCGTTGTGGGGTGTGTTGAACCAGGGTCGCCGGTCGACACGTGGCTCGTTTTCTGGTGAATGGAACTCTTCCACAGGAACAGGTGCTGGATCGTTCCATGGCGTCTTCTATGGTATGATGGTAGTTGGACAATGGAACATGACTGGGACAGAAACAGCCATGAATGTGATAGGCTTCCTTCGATTGAATGAGACAGGTTTTTCCGCTCGATTGATCAGTCCCGGAGCAGGTTTGATAGCAATCTCCGGTGTCCATGATGCATCGTTTCTCCAGAAACTCACTGGTGCCTATGGCGTCGGTGTGCGAACCATGCATCTAGTTGATACGAGTCGACCGGAGAATTTCACGACAAACACGAGCGATGTCAGGGAGATGATGCTTCAGATCTGGTATCCGATTGAAACAAGTAATGATGGGACGCGAACCGAATACATGGATTATCCAACATTCCAGTGGTTGAAAGATCGATCTCCGATCCCGTTGGTCACCATCCCGAACGACGCGTATCTTTTTGTGCGTCCGCATGGCCGCAATGAAACCAGCATCGCTGCAGGGATGTTCCCGGTGGTTGTCTTTTCACCAGGCTATGACGGGGTGTACCAGATCTACACCTCCTTCATCGAGGATCTTGTCAGCCATGGGTTCGTGGTCGCTTCGATCAATCATCCGTACGTCTCCGGCATCACCGTGTTCCCTGATGGACGAACAGTAGGACTTGCAGAGGTACCAACAGACCCAGTGGGACGGTCAGCGTTTTTCAATATGTCCCTGCGGACTATTGTACAGGACGCAAAATTCGTTTTGGATACGATGACAGAGATGAACGCCTCCGACCCTGATCTCTCCGGTCATTTCGACCTCTCACATGTGGGGATGTACGGTCATTCCTTTGGTGGGGCGAACACCGCAGTCTGCTGCTACGAAGACTCTCGATTCGACGCAGGACTGACCCTCGATGGTGTCTTCTACAAACAGTTCATCCCAGGCAACATCACCGATCCATTCCTGTTCATGTTCGCGGAGTCACGTCTCTCGGATGATTCAACAATCATGTATCTGTGGAATCACACGACGAATGACACGTTTAAAATGAATATTTCAGGCTCAACGCATTATGCGTTTACCGATGTCGGTGTTCTCCTCTCGCATCTGGTCCCCTTGGTTCCACCAAGGCTTCTGTTATTTGGTTCGATACCACCGAAACGTATGGTGAACATCACAAGAACGTATGTGACCGTGTTCTTTGAGGTGACCCTGAAAGGAGCACCAATTGAGACATTGCTGAACCTCTCTGCTCAGTTTGATGAGGTGCAATTCNNAAAATCCTTCTTTTCAAACGAAGTAACCAGGTAGGGACATACCGTGGTCTATGGGGTGGGGTCGCAGGCTATGTCGAGGAGCTGGAAGACCCTTACGATACCGCGATAAAAGAAATCCGGCAGGAGGCAGGGGTTGATGTGGATGCCTTAGAACTTGTCCGGAAAGGAGACCCTATCGAAATTTCCGATACGTATGAAGGGAGAAGGTATAACTGGATTGTGTACCCGTTTCTGTTCCATGTTCAAACAAAAGAACTTGTTCATATCGACTGGGAGCATGAGGAGTACCGCTGGGTGTACCCCTCAGAGGTAAGAAAACTTGAAACCGTCCCTGGACTGGATGAAGTCATAACACAGTTACTTGGGACTATGGATATTTTATAATCAATAAAAAAGAAGCAGGAAAAACAAAATACATTCTATGAAGCTGGTGTCTTGTCAAGCTTGTCTAATATTTTTTCAATATCGCTGTACGTCTGTTGGACCGACTGACCGGTATTGATGATATACCAACCTGCTGTGAGATCCAATGCTTTCGATCGGACCTTCAGGAAGGCTTCTTGGGTTTCAAACATCTCCGTCTCACTGCGCTGTTTGATCCGTTCGACGAGCTCCTCTGGCTGGGCATCTAAGAAAAACATGTATGGTGAGGTTGGGACGAGTTTTTCAAAAAAATGATACCCGATTCTTGTCAGGCGTCGTGGCAGATACGCAGTCCCCATCAGATAGCGCACCATGATCAGCGTATCACTTGTCGGCCTGCGATAGTAACGACGTATCGAATACAGTACGTCCATCGCATAGAATAACGAGGCTTTCAACTGGTTGATTTTCCCTTGGCCTAACAATGCTTTTTTCGCGGTCCTCCCGTAGAAATTATCTGACTCAGGATGCGACCGTACGATCACTTTCTCCCCTTTATTTTCATATCGCTGTTTGATCAGCAGGGCATGGGTGTCTTTACCGACTCCATCAAGACCATCCACGATGATGAGTCGCATGTCACCCCACCAAAAAGAACCAGTACATCACTGCGGTGACAAACGGCACTGAGAGGTTATCAAGACCAAATGGTGTAATCCCTTCGACAATCGTAGCAACCCCTGCCATGCACAGCAAATACGCTATGGTTCGTGTTGTGAGCGGCTCTGAGTAGAACGCCAGGGCAATGATAAGAAGCAGAAACGTACAGACAAACATCGTAAGGGAGCCGACATAACTTTTCGTGTCTTTGAAAACCGTGTATTTCCGTTCCCCATACTTTATCCCTATCCATGATGCCAGACCATCACCGTAAGACATGGCCAAGATCCCCATCGCGATGATCACCCGATGATCGAAAAACACATACGCAAGCACGGTCCAGGTGATCGCATAGTACACTAGCCCGAGTCCATGTCCTGCCTCAGAGGTTTTCCCCCGCATTGATTTGATCGGTGAGTACGGACTCATAAGAAACGTGAACAGGATGAACGGGCCAGCGGCGACAAACGCCATGATCTCCCGGGTGACAAACAAGGGAAGGATGAATGCGATATTCCCGGTCATGATATGCAGGAACTTCCTGGCCTGCACCGGGTATCTCTTTGAAAACACTTTTTCGGTAAATATGATGAGTACAGTGACATAGATATAGACCGCGGCAACCCCAAGTAGATCACTTTGATACATGGTTCATCCTCCTCCAATAAATGCTCCAACAAGGAACGCAAGCAGCCCGATGAAGATAGCGACCAGCGTATATTTCCTAAGGAACTTCATGCTAGGCTGTTTTTTGAACACCAGTTGAAGACATGTACTGAGTAACATCGTATCTGTGATAAACACCAGGATAAAATAGATTATGTTCTTATAATACACCCCGAAACCTGCTGAAAAGTACGGCAGGAAGCTTAGTGCGATGGCACAGAGGTAGAAGATGGATGCAGCGCCGTTGGAGGCACGGGTGCCGATGTACCGCGGGAAGGATCTGACCCCGTGAAGTTTGTCCCCTTCGAAATCCATGACATCCTTCATGATCTCCCTGCCAGCTCCAGCGAGGAACGCGATGAGGGCGATCACATAGATAGCCGGGTTGATTGCTCCAAGTGAAAACGCGTTGTTCCCTAGAACGGTCGCTCCTCCGAAGACAAAAGGGATCGCCATGATGTATGCGATGTAGAAGTTGCCGATGAGTTTTATTTTCTTCATTTTCACATCATATAGCACTGATATCAAGGCGGTGATAAGAGCAATGATGAAACACGTCATGTTCACAAAATACGAGCAGATGAGTCCCAGCGGGAACAGGAGATAAAAAATGTTGAGCGCTGTTTTTGAAGAGATGTCACCTCGGACCAATGGACGGTCTGTTCGTTTGTTAATCCGGTCGATCTCCAGGTCATAGTAGTCGTTCAGTGCGAAGGTGCTTGCTTCTAAAAATAGCGCGGTAAAGAACGTTAGGATTATATTCAGAAGCGGCAGATTCAGGTTATCATACAGTGTTTTTTGGGAGATAAGGGAGCCGATGAGGATGGCTAGGAACAGCATCACCCCGTGTTCTAGTCGCATGAGTTCCCAGATGGCCTTGAGTTTTTTCATCGCGAAAGAGAATAAAATGCAGTGTTATAAACTTTTAATAAAGAAGGGTGAATATTTTTTGTTATGGCTTTAGAATCACTTTGATGGAGTCTTTTGCTTTTGCGACGAGCTGAAAACCTTTTGCTGCTTCAGCAAGAGGAAGGCTATGCGAGATCATGTCATCAACCGTGACTTTCTTTGACCTGATCAATTCTATCGCAGTGGTGATGTCCTCTGGGCTTCCCGCGTAGGTTGACACCATGGTGATTTGCTTGTTCCACAGTTCAAACAAGGGGAATGGGACGTCGACCTCAGGCTCGGTGGGTGCGAAGAAAAGGATAGTGCCGCCAGGTTCAACTGATTGTAATGCCTGCTGCACCGCTGGCAGTGCCCCGGTACACAGGACAACGAGGTCGGCCAGTCTCCCTTCATTGTGTTTTTTGATTTCCTCAGGAACATTCTCCTTTGCGTGAATCACGACATCAGCGCCAAACCGCTGAGCTGCCTTCAACCGATAATCCTCTACATCTGTTGCAAAAATCTTTGCTGCTCCCCAGGCTTTCGCTAGTATAATCTGAAGCAACCCGGAGATGCCGCTCCCGATCACCAGAACGGTCTGCCCTGGTTTCATCCTGGCAGTCTTCAGACCGCGCACGACACAGGCCAACGGCTCGATGAACACACCCTGCGCATAGGACAGTTCTTTAGGGAGAACAAACACTCCGCGATCAACATTGATCTCTGGGACCCGGAGATATTCAGCAAAACCTCCCGGGTAAAAATTCGTCGTATGCAAGGTATGACACAAGGTCTGCTGATTGTTTTTACAGAACCGACAGGTGTTACAGGGGACATGATGGGAGACGAACACCCGATCACCAATCTTGTATTTTCTGACGTTTTTCCCGATAGCAATGATATCCCCAGTGATCTCATGGCCAAGGACCTTTGGTGCTTTCTTGATACGGTACCATTCCATGACATCGCTGCCGCAGATGCCACTAGCTTTCACCTTGACCAAAAGCTCAGTATCCCCAATCGTTGGGACAGGCATCTCCTCGATACGCACATCATTGTTGTTGTAGTACACCGCGACCTTCATCGTTTTCATACGAACTCATGTCTCGTTATAAAGAGGCATTTAATAGAGTTTATTGCCATCTGGGTATTCTTGCAAGAAAAGATAGGTTTAAATGAAACCCGGAATTCCTGTTCTTCATGAGCCCTTCAGTCGGTCAGATGTACATTCCAAATCCTCTTTCGTTTTTTAAAAAAGACCAAATCGACATAAAACTGGAAAAATACACCTACACACCAGGGGAGACCATCAAGGGAAGCGTGGGATTAAAATTAAAACGACCGCTGCAAGCAAAAAAGCTCATGGTCGCACTCATTGGCCAACGGATCGTCCATCAAGGAAGCATCGCAGTAGGACCGGTCCGGGTGGGAAACCAGGGACAGCAGACCCAGGTATACACCATCTATCATTTTGAGATACCGCTGGACGAAGAGGCAGTCTATTACCATGAATTCTACCCCTTTGAGATACAAATCCCATCTGATATCCTCCAATCGGCTCAGCAGAATTTCAATTCAACGCTCACCGGCCTTGGTAAAACACTCTCAGACATTGCACAGGTCATGAACCAGTTGAGCCTGTCAGATTCACGGGTGGAATGGTCAGTAGAGGCAAAGCTGCAGGTTCCTCTGAAAATCGATATTGTGAACTCCCAGAAGATCGTCCTGTCAGAGCAGAAACAATGATGCGTTTTTTTATGATTAAATCTCGCTAGTAAAGAAGATTTTTGCGAAACGAAAGACGTAAAAGGGAGCGTGCGATTATTGGAGCACGTTATGTTAATTAAGAATATCAAACTCAAATCAATAGAAGCAAGACGCTATGCGGAGCCTGATGATAAGCCCATGCAGATCCGCATCGATCATAACAGCCAGATTTCCCAGGTCATCAACAACGCAGAAAAACAACTTCTCATCGAGTTTCAATATACCGCTAGCTACGGGCCGATAGGGATGATTAAAATGGAAGGCACCATTGTCTGTGAGGACCCGGAGGCAAAACAACTAGCAAAAGAATGGCTGGACACTAGGAAATTGCCTGATCAGATTGCCAGTAACATCCACACTGCGGTGATGCATACGAGCGTCCCTGAGGCGGTTGGTATCGCAAAAGACCTTGGATTACCACCACCGATCCCATTGCCACAGGTGCGACTCGGGGCAGACCCGAAGAAAGGACAAAGTCAAAGCGGTGTCGAAGTCGCGTAATCCTTCCGTTCTGTGGTACTTTTAAATAAATCGAAATGATACGCTCTCTGATGAAAACCGTTGTCGTATCCATCGGAGGATCAGTGGTTCTCTCTGATGAAGCAGACGCACTGTTCCTAAATAAACTCACTACTCTTTTTAAAAAGATTAGTAAGGAATACAAACTTTTTGTCATCGTCGGTGGAGGGAAAATCGCCAGGCGTTACATCCAGTTGGGACGGGAGCTCGGATTTGATGAGGACACGTTGGATCTGATAGGTATTGATGTGACGCGGGTGAACGCACGGATCATCACGAACCTCCTTGGATCGTCCAATAAGGAAATTCCGCATACTACGGGTGAAGCGCTAAAACTCGATCTGCCGATTGTCGTCATGGGAGGAACAGACCCCAAACACAGCACAGATCAAGTTGGTGCGGAGCTTGCAGAAAAAACACAAGCCGTCCGCTTTGTGAACGCAACCAACGTCGACGGTATCTACGACAAAGATCCGAACAAATACAAGGATGCCAAACAACTCAAGGAAGTATCGATTGACCATTTGATTACACAGTACGGCACGAAATGGGGAGCTGCAGGAAAAAATATCTTCATGGATGAGCCTGCTCTCGAGATCATACAACGAGCTAAAGTACCCACTTTTATAGTGAATGGAAAACGACTTGACCAGCTTGAAAAAGCACTCACAGGCCAATCTTTTGATGGTACGGAAATACTAGTCTAAGGTTAATTCCCAAAAATATGCTGTACCATCCATTCAGGGTTAAACGTGATCTGGTCTTCGTATTTCTGGCCTACCCCGATGAAGAGCAACGGTTTCCCTATCGTGTACGCAATGGAGAGAGAGCTTCCTCCTTTCGCATCCGCATCAACTTTCGTTAGGATAACTCCGTCGATACCGACGACCTCGTTGAACCGTTTCGCCTGCTCGACTGCATCGTTTCCTGCTAACGCATCTCCAACAAAGATGATCATATCAGGTTTTGCGACCCGTTTGATTTTCGCCATCTCATCCATCAAGTTTGAGTTCGTCTGCATCCGACCAGCAGTATCCAGCAACACCACATCCCGATGTTTTGCTTTCGCATGTTCAATGGCATCAAATGCGACCGCAGCAGGATCAGACCCAGGACCATGTTTCACGATCTTGACTCCAAGGGTATCTGCATGAATCGTCAGCTGTTCGATGGCCCCAGCACGGAACGTGTCACCCGCAGCCATTACACAGGTCTTCCCTGCTTTTTGCAGCTGGTATGCAATCTTCGCTATCGAAAGGGTTTTGCCGGTCCCATTCACTCCGACAAACATGAGGACGACAGGTTTTTTCCGCTCATCAATGAACCGGTTAAAATCAAAGTTATTGGTCTTCAGCACATGCCCGATCGCGTTCTTCAGTACCGTCTCAACCAGGTCCCCAGCTTTGCCTTTGTCAAACGGGACTCTACTGATTTCCTGTTTGACGTCTTTCTTAATCGAGTCAATAACGGAATATGCGACATCGGCTTCGAGCAACCCCAGCTCCAGGTCCCAGAGCAGCTCATCGAGCTTCTTCTCATCGATCGTCCAGGAAGGTTTCTTCTCCACCCCGATGGTCTCCTCGATGCTTTTCCTGGTTTGCAGGGCACGTTGCAGCTCGCTTTCGATGCTCTCCTCGATCTGTTTATCGATTTGTTTCTCCCGTTGTTTTTTTTCCTCACTGACCGGTTTTTGAATTCGTAACGCTCGTTTGCGCGCCACTACTGGTTCTTCTTCTTTTACTATTGGAGCTGCTGGTGGGGTCTCCACGGGTTTTGTTGGAGGAGAAATTTGTACAGGTTGTCCCTGAGGTTCCGCTTGAAGTCTTTGTTCTTTTTTCTCTTCTTTTTTTAGCTCAGATTCGATTTCTGCTTCGATATTCTTTTCAAACAGTTTCAATTTCTTTTTGAGAAAATCAAACATGTTTATCCTTTCAATATTTCTTTTATTGTTGTGTTTCTTCCATCATCTGCTGTGTCTTGCGTGACAGATCTTCTGCATCAGACTGGATCTTCTGCCCAAAGGACGCCATCTTATCAAGGTTTTCTTGGATACGTTTCATGCGTTCGTCGAGTTTCCCTATCGCTTCGTCAATCGGTTTTTCAATAACGATTCCTGCGCCAATCCCGATCAGGACGTTTGAAGCGTTCTTCAGAGAGCCGTTGACAAAGGTTCCTCCACCAACAGGGATAAGAATTTCTGAGTTGTCATCGACCGCATTCAGTTGTTCCATTGTCATTTTCGCGCGCTGATAATCCATGAGGGTCGACTGCAGGTATTGGAGTTGCATCTCAATGGATTCAAGCTGTTGTTTATAGTACTCAATTAAGGTAAGGTTCTTGGTGATTTCTTCTTCTTTCGTCATAATGTCCCTTCGATTATTTCCATGAGAAATGTATCTCCTTTATCAAAGAAGGTGTTATTAATATCTTTCTTGAGCACTCTGGATGCGACAACGCAAGCATGCAGAGGGAAAAAAAGTAAATTATTTATACAAACCGTCGATTTACCTTACGAAGGAGAAGGAGAGGAAGGGACAAACCCATGAAACTCAGCAGAGAATTTACGGAAAAATTCTCAGAAATATTTTTAGATGACACTATGGCTGACTTTTTCAATAGGGACTAAGACAGCCGGTGACCCCCTCTCTTTATATTTTTTTTAAACCATGTATTCCAAGATGGTCGCAATATTTTTAATCAACGATCTTATTTCAAAGTTTTATGAGAATTCTTGCTGTCGCTGATATCCATGGAGCGCAATATCGTTTGAACCTTGTGTTAAAAAACGTTGCAATCCATACCCCTGATCTCGTTGTCATCTGTGGGGACATCACCCAGTTCGGGCCAGGGGAGTTTGCAACGAATCTTCTGAACCAAATCCAGGTTAGGACACTCGCGGTCCCTGGCAATATCGATACGTTTGATGTCGATCAAGGGATTAACGCAAGTAACGCGACGAATCTTGATAAAAGACAAGTGATAATCCATGATATTCCTTTCGTGGGGATTGGGCGGGATATCCCTTCCTCGCTTCCGAATCTACCGATTGATGACGGTACAACAAAGAAACCGTTGAAAAAACTACTCAAGCCAGCCAGCGTCCTAGTGACCCATTACCCACCATTCAAGCTCCAAGATAAGATATTCATAGGAACCCATGGGGGAAGCAAAGAACTCCGCAGCCTCATTGATACCTACAAGCCGCGATTGGTTCTCTGCGGACATATCCATGAGGATCCAGGGACGACTACCATAGGTGATATGATGGTGGTGAACTGCAGCATGGGGAAACGAACCGAAGGAGCACTTGTAGAAATCAGCGATACACTCAAGGTCTCCATCCTTGACTAAACAAAGGGTACCCCTAAATGAATTGAAACCGATGACATGAGAACCAGTATTTCCTATGATCCTGCTCTTCACACCGAATATAATGTATTTTTAGAGCTCATATGATGTTCTTTTGTCGAGAAACTGGATTTTCCCATTGTTTATGAAATTTACGCCTCCTGATAAAAAAAACTATATATCATTGGAGAGAATTCCTTTTTGTAAGTTGGTGTGACCTATTAAGGTTGATATTATAGGGGCAGGTCCCGGAGGCTTGAGCACGGCTATCTCGATAAAAAACCATAACCCAAACATCGAGGTTGTTGTCCATGAAAAATATAAAGATATCGGGTTCAACCATGAGGGGCGTCGATGCGGGGAGGCTCATTCGGTTGAACGCGAATGGATACAATGGAAACCATCTGGAAAAAGCATTTTTAACACAATTCTACACGCGGAAATCACAATAGGAAAGCATCAGTACACTGCCGGGCGACCGCCCGGTGTTGCTTTTATCCTCAACCGGCAGGAATTCATCTGTCAACTGGCGCGCGATGCGGAGAAACGAGGGGCAATCATCCAGACGAATGACAAAATACAATCAGTTGATGACCTCGATGGCGATGTAATTGTTGATGCATCCGGCTGCCCAAGCATGGTCAAACGGGAGCTGAACCTCAAGGTAGGATACATCGGGAAAACCTACCAGGAGAGCATTGAGAAATCGAACTGTTTTTGCGGTGACACCATACGGATTATCTTCTCTCGTTTTGGCGGATATTTCTGGATTTTCCCACGGAACCCTGAAAAAAATGAGGTGAACGTCGGGGTGGGAATGTTTGGGAATTTTGGCTATAACCTCCGAGAGATGCTTCGCGTGTTCAAAGAGGAACAATCTATCACAGGCACCGTGAACTATGTGGTCGGTGGATTGATCCCGTTAGGATTGCAACGTCCGTTCCTCTACCGAAACATTCTCTTTGTGGGGGATACCGGTGTAGGGGCGTTCCCGTTCTCAGGCCAGGGGATTTACCGAGCGCTGATGAGCGGTGATATCGCTGGCCGATGCATCGCACAGAACAACATAAAAAAATATCCATCCATCATACGAAAAGAGTTCACACAATGGGATATGCTTGGATCAATATTCATAAGGATGAACTCGGTATTTCGAAAGATTAATCCCGTATTGTTCTGCCACACATTGAATTTATTTTTCCGAGGGGAAAAAGAATTTGATTTAATCTCTCATTGATCAGGTGCGGGATTGATTCACCATGATAGTTTGTGTCGGAAAGGCAAGCTCGATTTTCTCTTTCTCAAAGACTTCTTTGATGGCGTAATTGATAGTTTGCTGGGTGTCGAGGTATTTGACGTAGTCTGGGTTACTAAGAAGATAAACGATCTCGAAGTTGAGGCTAAACGTCCCCAGCTCCTTAAAATGAACCCGTTGGAACTCTACATTGTCGCATGTTTCAACGATTTTTTTAATGAGTGCCGGGATCTTTTTAAGTTTCACCAGAGGAGTGTCATAGGTAACTGCAATTGAGAAGGCAACCCGACGGTTCTCCATTTTCTTGAAGTTGCGAAGACTCCCGCTAGTGATTTCTTTGTTGGAGACAATAAGTTCCTCTCCCTGAAGGAGTTTGAGACGCGTGGATTTCATGCTGATGTTGGTGACGGTGCCTTCGTAATTACCGATGATGACATAGTCCCCGATTTCAAATGGCCGGTCGAAGTAGATGGTAAAGGCGCTGAACGCATCTCCAAGGATACTTTGGAGCGCAAATGCAATCGCAATCCCGGTAACTCCGAGTCCGACGACCGCACCAGACAAATCTATCTTGCTCACATAGAGGAGATAAAGGAACGCGAAAATATAGACGAACACATGAAGTATTTTTTTGAAGACAATCAAGATGTTGCTGCTTAACGCTTTTTTCCCGGTTTTGGCGATCCGCTCCGCGTACCAGGAGAGAATCACGTTGATGATCCGGGTGATGATATAGGCGACAAGAAAAACCTCGGCGACAAGGAAGATTTGTGTGATATAATATTGAAATGGTTTCAGTATGGAGAGCTGATCTATCGCATAGTAGAACCCGACAATGATGACAAAAAAATAAATCGGTCGTTTGGTGTTTTGAATGATTTCATCATCAAGGGATGTTTTTGTTTTTTTCGCCCATCTGCTGAAGTAATGCTCAAAGACGTGGTAGACGACCCATCCGATGATCAGTGAAAGAGTAAAGAGGATGGCAGCAGCGATGCCTTCACCGAAAAAGGAGTTGATGTTAATTCGATTGCCTCTTAAGAGTTGATTTATAATGTCGCCTAGGTTGAGAAGGACGTTCATAAGATATCCCACCATACGGGGAATCGATTGAATATTTTTTAATGTTATGCTTGTTGGTGTTTAGGTGAGGTGCTCTGCTTTTAAGAACAGGAGATTTTGGATGATCAATGAGACGAATTTTTTCGCATTGGTTGATCGGTCTGAGTTGAAGAAACAGATGATGCTGGTGTTGTCTGCTTGGTCTATGTACATACGGGTGTGTGTCCCTGGGATATCGCCGCTGTGTCCGATGTAGACGTTTTTTCGAAGAGGTTTTTCGACGATCATCCATCCCAGTCCGTAGTGGAAATTTTTATAGATGTTCCCTGGTGGTTGGATGGTGTGCATGAGGGTGACGGTCTCATTTTGAAGGATACGTGTTCCGTTATAGACTCCGTGGTTCATATGGGCGATGAGGAAGCAGGATAGGTCATCGACCGTCGTCATCAATCCTCCTATCGGATAATGGAGGAGTTGATAGTGGGGGAGTTTTTCATAGGTCCTGTTTTGAAAGAGATAGGGGTAGGCGACGTCATCGGTCGGGAGGTCTGGGAGGCGGAATCCAGTCCGTGTCATCCCAAGAGGGGTAAAGATATGGTCGTCGCAGTATTCGTGGAAAGGTTGTCCTGAGAGGAGTTGTACCAGATAGGCTGCGATATCGAAGTTGATGTTGGCGTATTGCATGTATGCTCCTGGGCGATGGGTGGCATCCCATATCTCGGGGATGTAGTACGCACCATCGGGGAGGAGGTATTCCTGGAGCCAGGGGCTGGGGTACCAAGGTATCGGAGGTGGATTTGAGTAGTTGAACCAATGGTATGCCAGGGGGTCTGTAGTGAGGCTGGATGAATGAGAAAGAATCATTCGGATCGTGATCGGGTCATCGGGATAATTCGGGTTTCTAAGGGGAAACGGAAGATAGAGGTTGACGTCGTCATCGAGCTGAAAGAGTCCTTGGTCATAGAGCTGCATGAGGGCGGTGCTGGTGATGGTTTTAGTGATGGAGGCGACGATGAAGATGGTCTGGGTGGTCGCTGGTTGGTGAGTTTCGATGTCGGAGTAGCCATATGCGTTCTTCCAGATGACTGTGGTATTGTTTATGATACAGGCAGACATACTTGGGTAATGACCGATATACAGTAGCATAGCAATGAGACGGTCAAAGGAAGCATCATTAAGGAAAGGATGATCTTGTGACTCTTTTTGACCGGGCATCTGTTGAATTGTGACCGCTGTGGAAAACGTTGTCGAAAAAAGAATGATACAGAGGAAGAAAGTCAGTAGTTTTGTTTTCATATGATATTCTAGATATTATCTATGATGGAAGAAATATATTATGTTTTCCTGTAAAAAATATGAAAATGTTAGAAGAGGAGTGGGCCAGGCCGGAATTGAACAGGCGATCTCCGCGTTGTAAGCGCGACGTCATAACCACTAGACCACTGGCCCATGTAACTAAAGTAACATAATTTTTATTATTAATTTATATTAATATTTAATCATTTAATGATTTATATTATCTCTTTAAGGGTTTGAATTTTCTAGACCCCGCGCTTGGATTCGAAACCATGAAATGACCAGGGGGTTAAAAGGATTTTTCATGCGCTCTTCTTTTTTATTTTTTTAAAATAAACAAGCAATATGTAAAATCATTACGTTCGAACCCATCATTCAAGTAATCTGGGTCTTATCCCTAAAAACTTCCTGTTAAAATAATTGTAGTCGCCCCATAGGTTTGAAGTGCCGTTGATTGAATGTGTATAGCTTTGCTTTTCTGTTTATTGTAATTGCTGCTATCATTGAATCAATGCGCGATAGTCCTTTCTTTTCGTAATCCGCTTCTAATGTCGCTGACAGGATTGCATCTTCTTTTGAAAACGGGAGAATATCGAGTTTTTCAATTTCTGATATATGTTTTTTTCCGTATTTTTGTAATCCATAAGTAATTTCATGAAGTGTCAATGAAGTGATTGCGATATTTTCTCCTGCGTTCATGAGTTTGTTATAAGCTTTCTCACCTTGAGAAGAATGTTTATCGAAGATTTCGATTAGAACATCAGTATCAAGGATAATCATAAGAGATCACCCGTACCGATGTTCTTTTCTTTTCTCATTGATGTCTTTTAGTAATTCTTTTTTATCGTCAAATTCCATACAGCCTCGAAGATTCTGCAGTATCTCAATGTTGTTCTTACTAAGTCGTTCAAAGAGATCGCTGAAGCTTTCGTTTTTCCGTTTCATTGCAAGGAGCTGATCATAGACCCGTGATTTTACGGTAATGGTTTTAAAGCTCATATATTAAACATATGTTTAAACATATATTTAATCATTTCTATGAGAATTTAAGATATAATGACAGAGGAATGGGAAAATAATCGTTGAATTATTTAGTTGAAAATTTCGTCGAAATATTCGTCGATTTTCTCGTCGAAAAGCTCAGAGATAAGGACAAGTTCTTAACCATAAGATCATTTGTCTATGTCGGATTACCACTGGCTTGAAGTATGACCACTAGTTTAAATGTAGCCAACGTCTTCATCTTTTCGCCTTGGTGGCAAGATGTCATTAATTCCTGTTTTAAATGTTTTTCAGGTCTTCTATTTAGATACCTGTTGTCATATTCGGATGACCGCCATATGAAATTAACAAGTGTTAATTATATATAGGGGCAGCACATTATTTAAATAGTTACTAATTAATAAAATATTATAATAATTAGACATAAAAGGGGATTATCATATGAAGATAGACAATAAAATAGTAAGCCTGTTAATGATAAGTATCTTTTTATTTTCTCTGAATGTCTCTGCAGTCAAGACACCTCAGACAGTGACAAATGGAAATAATACGAATACTGATTCCTCCAATCAGCCTGTGCAAAACTCTTCATATGCTGGAAAAGGAGACATAGATCCATTAGTTGATCTCGAAGTAACAGTGACGATAAAGGAGATACGAGCGTTGCATAAGATCGATGATATTGGTCGATCAGATTTTTTTGTTGTCGTCTATATAAACGGTGAAAAATTTAAAAGTAAAGTATGGTGGAACCAAAATTACATAAAAGAACCCTGGTCCGCAATTCTCAATGTTCCTGACGATCAAGAAAACGTCTCGATAAAAATCCAGTTATGGGATTGGAATTTAGGCCTCAGTAGAATATGCGATATCAGCGATAATAGCGCTACATTACTGAGCAACTATGATATCGATCTTGTCTATAATCTCAAAACAGCACATTGGACCGGGGATGATTATAACTACCCCTACATGTCTTGGGCTGATTTGAGTGGATACGGGAGACTGAATGGTTGTGATGATAACAGTATATACCAGGATGAGAGAGACTGTCTTATTGTGTTTGATATCACTCAAAATGATTTTGACGGGGATACTATCCCCTATTGGACTGAAGTAAACAGGTATCACACAGATCCTCAAGTGAATGATACCGGGAGAGATGACGACGGTGATGGTGTCCCAATAGAGTGGGAATTCAGATGGGGAACGTTCATTGATTATGATTATCATGAGCAAACATGGAGATTTGAATGGATTTATGACCCATTTGTTTGGGAGGATCATTCCAATTTGGATCCAGATAACGATGGACTGAACAACGTTGAGGAATACCTGACGTCACAATGGGGATCCGATCCTTTCAGAAGAGATATTTTCGTGGAACTTGACCAGATGGAAGCAGGACCAAACGGGGAACAAGCAAGCGTATTTCCTGAATTAGGCAAGGAACTGCTTCGGGATGCTTTTGATAAGTACAATATCTACCTTCATTTGGATGATGGATCGATGGGCGGTGGAGAATCGATTCCCTTTGACAATGAAACACCTCGTGAGGAATTAGTCACATTATATCAAAATTACTTCATCCATGGCGATTCCAACAACTGGAGGAAAGGCGTCTTCCACTATGGGTTGCTTGTCTATGATGCGACCTACGCAGGATATGTGTTTGGTGTGGATGATAACTATTGGGGTGCGTATCAGATATCAAGTAACCGTGTCGATAAGCGTAGCCATGGCGCAGGTAAAGCCATAGGCTATGCAAGCGTCTATATGCATGAGCTAGGTCATACACTTGATATCAGAATACCAGGTGGTCATGATGAGAATAGCGGGTTTCCCTGGAACATTAATTGGTGGAAATGGCGTCCTTACAAAAGTTGCATGAATTATGGGTACACCTATCTCTTGGTTGATTATTCTGATGGCTCTCGCGGCAGGAATGATCATGATGATTGGGGTACTCTTGATTTACCCGGATTTCAATTAGATATCGAGTAAATACCAGTTCAACCCAGATTTCAGAATTTAAAAACCTCTATCGTGCTTTTTTATTCGGATGAAATATAACACAAGCAACGCCGGGCCGAACACCCAGGCAGCGTACAGAAACGTACGACTAAAACCAAGGATGATTGCGAGAGTACCCGTAATCATCCCTGCACCATTCAACCCAACATTCGCAATCCCAGTGAAAATCCCATATTGTGTCGCACCTATCCTTGGATTTGTGACATCCATGAACAATGCGCACGATACGGTCGAATGACCTCCCATGAAAAACCCAATCATGCCATAGATGATGGACAGCTTCCACCATGAATCAGCAAAGATTAGAAAAGCGGTACATACGACGTTAAAACCGATGAAAAGATATAAGGCTGACTTCCTGCCAATTTTATCGGTGACGACACCACCCACAAGAGAACCGACGGCAAGAAATACTGGCAGAATCATAGCGATAAAACCAATCTGAACATCGCTGAGACCAAGACCATCCCTCATGTAGATAGGGACGATAAATGACATGATCCCTTCATTCATAAAAACAAGTGGTGAAAAAAGTGCGATCAGCAGAACCGTCTTTGTTTTGAATTCTTTTACGACGAGTGAGACTATTTTTTCTTTTACCTTTTCTTTGACTATTTCTTTGACAACAAAAGGAAATAGAAGAATAAAGAGAATAAGCAGAGCGTTGATGAGGTAGACAAAATGATACCCATACTGTGATCCAATCAAGGGAAACAAAGCTGCACCGATAGCCCAAGCTGTGTATTGACCTGCGAACATCGAACCATTGATTTTTCCCCGGTCTTTGTCTGTTGATACATCAATAGCCCATGCATCGGTTGAGACATCGATGAAACCGATGCCTACATGGCTGAGAAATATCAGAAGGGTAAATGGGAGGAGGGACGCGCGTGGGTCCACGAATGAAACTAAAAACATACAAAAAATGGTGAGCGCTCCTCCTAGCATGATGAAAAGTTTTCTTCCAAACCTTCTAAAATAATCAATAACAGGACCCCAGACAAATTTGAGCATCCAGGGGATGTTGACGATCCCAACGATGAGGGTGGTGACTGGTATGGAAATTGCCTTTTCTCGAAGGTAGAGGGAAGTAGCGACTGTTGTTATCGCTACCATTAATCCTTCCGAGAAATAGAGGCTGCCGAATAAGAAATATTTCAACCCTCTTTTATTCTCGATAACAACCATTCATAAATATATAATAATATAATGTTTTAAATATTTGTATAGCTTGAATTTGCCTTCAATATTTTTTTCAATATGAGGAAAAAATATTGTTTTTATTGTAATGACGACCATGATTGAGGATGTATCCATGCCTGTAAATGACTTATTGAGAAGAAAATTTTGTCACCATTGAATACGTTGTATGTAACATCGTCTGTTTCGTTTTGGAACTTTAAAAATGCCATGTCACTGTATATCCCGAAATATTTATATAGGGTATTAACAATTGTTAACGCAGAGAGGTATAATTGTTGATGAGTGTATCTTTTTTATTCTTTCCTCCCAAATCCTCATCAACAATTTACTTTCTATAAACGGATTGCATGAAAAAAATTTTCAGACAAAGAACAAATAAAACCTAAAAAAACCAAGGATAGTACCTTAGATTTGTCATTTACTATTGAGACATGATTTAAACCATCGGACTCAATACATATCCGTACTGTGAAGGTCTATGAAGGCAATTATAAAACAAATAGAGGGATGTTCTTTTATCGGAAAGGCAGATAGCAATCATTGGGTGTCAATTGACACCAAGAAAGACGCTTCGGGGTCTGATGCTGCGACACATCCAATAGAACTTGTTCTGCTTGCACTGGGGAGCTGTACCGGCTGTGATGTTATATCGATTTTACAAAAGAAAAAAGTATTATTGGAAGACTTTGAGATCCATATCAATGCGGAACGAGCTGAGGAACACCCGCGGGTGTTCACAAAAATACATCTTGAATTCGTCTTTGTTGGTACGGGATTAAGCTCTGTTCCTCTCGAACGTGCCATTACGCTATCACAGCAGAAATATTGCCCGGTATCAGCGATGCTCAAGCCATCGGTTCCTATCACCACATCCTATAAAATTTTGGAGAAACAGCAACAAAAACAACAATGAAGGACCTAGGTTGAAGCCGTGGGAATCAGCAGAATAACACGTTCCTACGTTTTTTTCACTTTATTGATCTGATGCTCGATTGCGAGAAACGCGTTTCTCATCGCCTGCTGAGGGCCATACCCTTCTTGAGTCGCATAGAAAACACCTGGTTTGCCTGAAAGTTTCATTTCACAGACAACCCGGAAGAGTCCTTGTTTGGTTTCTTTGTGTTGTTCAAGGGAGACGTGGAGGTAGCCGACCTCAAGATATTTCTCATAGTTTTTCAGGAATTCTTCATAGAGGGTCTTTGCTGCTTGTTCTTTATCGAATCCTTCAACTTTGTTGTTGCGGTGATGGAACTGGATGGCAATGGTTTCTTCTTTTTCAAACCCGGTGTACGGAGCAAGGAACTCTTTATGAGTGACGATACCATGCAGATGATTTTCTTTTCCGATCAGGATGCCAAGCTGCTTGAATTGATGCATCTTGCTATGAACCTCCCGGATAGGGGTTTCTGGTGATAACAACAACGGTTGTTCATTCATGATGGTCTTTGCCGGCAAATCAAGTTTTTGTCTCTTCTCAGACTCGAAGTTGTCTCGTCCTTCGACGTTGCTATGACTATGGAGGACATTGTTAATGATGGTGTTGATGGTGATAGCACCGACAACAGTCGAATGATCAACTACCGCAAGATAGGGAATATTTTCTTGTCGGAACAGATGAAGGACTTTCCCAATTGTTTCTGTAGGACTAATGGAAAGAGGTGTGGTACGCATGATGGTTTTTACGGGTTGTATCCCGATGGCCTGTTCTGTGAGTTTTTTAATGAGGTCATCTGCGGTGACGATACCAAGCAGGGTGTCGTTGTGGAGAACTGGGAGGGTATAGATGTTGTTTTCAACCATAGCGCAGGCGATTTCTTCAAGGGGGGTGGTGGGAGTTAGTTTGGGAGGGTGTGTAAGCATCGTGTGCAATTTTGTTTGGAGGGTGACGGTCGGTTCCATGAGTGTTCGTTTTAGCAGCATCCCTTGGTATTTGTTGTGATCAGTAATGATGATGGCATCAGTCGTGTCGAAAAGGTTAATGGCTTGGGAAAAGCTGTCGTTTGTGTCTTTTGTTATTACCTCTTTTATGAGAATATCTTGTGCTGAGACCATATTCTATCACTTCTCAGCAGGATAGGGAGATAAGTTATAAATGTTTGTTACTAGAAAAAACAAAAAATCACAAAGGAAATTTCCGCATTATTCTATGAATAGTGACGATTTTTTTTTTAAATTTGTTGGTCTTAGTTATCTTTTTTCTTTGGTCAGATTCTGGTTTTTGCTGTTTTTTTCTTCTAAAAAGCTGTGAAAAATCGAAAGTGATATAAATCAGAATTAACAATTGTTAAGTAGGGACGTAAAATATGAGGGAGTGTGGTTTTTTTCCATCTTTTCCTCCTTGCCTCACCAGCTCGATGCCTTTCTCAATTTTACGTCCACCTTTCCTTCCATCTCATCATCTTATTCTTTACATTCCAATGATAATCGGTCTGCCTTGACTGTTGAAACCATGCTGCGGCTCAAAGGGATTGAACGCGGGATCGCCATAGAACACGCGAACGTAAAAGGTTGGTAGTTCAGTATCGATACGTTTTTCGCCACGTAACGCCTCGCCAACGCTCCAGTTATCCACGATCAAATGATTTTCAAGAACTGTAAGACCAGACTCTTGACCGGTTTCTCTTGTCGCCCCAATAAAACCATTACAACCAGCATGAAGCATGGCAAGTCCAATGTTCATCTGCGGGGGAAGACCATCGGTCCGCCCCATCAAACACGCTGCGGAGAGGAAGATGCTTGGTTTCTCAAACACCCAGTTTTTCGCATGGGCAACATCCACTGCTTTCGAATACCTATCAAACCCATAGAGCGACGCAGGAAACCAAAACCAATCCCCATGACCGAGATATTCAAGGTAATTCGCACCAGTGAAGATACCAAGGATCTCTGCGATCTGCCGACTGTTCCGAAGATCCCCATAGACCTTCGAACTAAATCCGTACTGCCTGATTTCTTTCGAATAGGGGATCTGATGGAAAATCCCACCAGTCTCACTATATCCCTCCCCGAAAACGAAATGGAATCGAGAATGCCAATCATCTGGAATGTCTGGCTCACCGCAGACAGTCTCATAGAAGAATGTCCGAGCGATTAACACACTGACGTCTTGAACATCCCAGCTAATCAGACGCCCTACCGAGAGACTCTGGTTTAAAGAATAGGGGTTATCCGATGGCAACCCCCGGTCAGGGATATCCTCTTGAGAAGGACCATAGTAGTACATCGGAATCATCGTCGTATCCGCAAGGAGAGCAAGCCAGGCTGGTCCATTGAGATACCCGCTGAGGAGATCATGAGTACCAAGTGTTTCTAATATTCTTTTGAGTTGCTGGACGGTTGCGTTGACCTTTGTGTTCGTAAAGAGATGCAAAGATTCATTGTACCAAGGACCTGCACCTGATCCCTGAGCAGCGGATGCATAAAAGTCATCGGTAAGCTCCCAGGAAGCATTCGCAATGATGAGCCCTCCATGAGCTGACGTAAGGTACGGTGCAAGACTGGAAAGCTTAGGGATGAGCGGAAGATGAGGAGAACTAAGCGTTGAAAGAGTCGCCATCATCGTGATATTGGCATCGACGTAGGAGATTCCTCGCTGAACAAAAAAACCACCTTTTATCCCATTATACACCTTCATTTGGAGCGTGTAGAGTCCTGATGCGTTACAGCTGAGTGTTTCGACATAGGTCTTTCCAATGTCATATCCCATGCTGTTCGCATACGCAACGATCTGCCCCCGAGCATCGGTAAGAGTCATGAAAAGAAGAGGAACAACCGGGGAGAAACGCCCACGTAAGAAACCATGTTTTTGAAAAATTTCCCCAGAAATATGGACACGAGTAAGACCATCAGGCACGTAGATCGTATAGTTTCGTGTATCATTCCCAACAATATCGAATTCTTTACCAAGGATAATGATTTTTTTATTGATGATATGGTCAGAGAATGGTATATGCGTGATGTTGAGAACCTCCGGGGGAATAACATCCGAGGGGTTCGTCATGGTTAGATAAGTAATCGAACCGAATTGATCTTTGATAACAGTCAACATCATATCAGTGATCGCTGCTTCAGTCGGAAGGGATGTCACGGTGATATTCTCAAGATGAAGGGTAATATTCCCAACAACATACGCATGGGTTGTCTGAAGCTGTGTACAGACTGTTTGAATCTCCACGTCATTATCATCAAAGATAAGCAGAGGGATGTTCAGGTAACTCGCGAGAGGAGCTGCTAGAAGACTCATCTGATACGCATCCACCGTATCATACGGGATGATCATAACAGCTGCTGCGGTTGTAAACACAGAAGTTGCTAGGGTAATCGCGACCGATGGTGCAGACCCCAGAATCTCAGTTGATTCATAGGAAGTATCCAGATGCTCACCAAGGACCAAAAGCGAATGATTTGTCGAGTCGAAAAAGGTCTCAAGGAACCGCACCTGAGCATCGGTGAGATTGCCCTCATGGTGGACCAACAACGGAAGAAGCCCTGAAGTATTCGTTTCTTTGTCATACCAACAGGCTACACTGGTACTGATGAGACTAAAATAGGGATCGCTCTCAGAAACAACCACGGCATCTGCAATGGAAGTTCGTATGGAATGATTTGAGGACAGTCCTGAAGTATAGCAACTGGCTGTCTCCCGTCCCGTACCTGGTATAGATATGGGAGAAATAAGAAGAAAAAAGACAAACAAGACCGTGGTGAATGCTTTCATCATCCATATTTATAGAGAGAAGGATATTAATAATCTTTGGATTATCCGGGGCAAAAATAGATAAATAATATATAGGTTGAATAGATATTAAATTCCGTCTCGTTGAATCTTGATGTATCTGAAGAGGAAAAACCCATGAAAAGGAAATTAAGTGTTCTCTTGATTTTACTGCTAGGAGTATCCTCCATAGGTGTTGAAGCAATACCGACTGAGTCACAAAAAATAGCAACAGATCTGCAACATCCGATGGTTTTAGATTTTGAAAGAGAAATTACAATCGATATCAATATCTCTAGTGTCGCGTATGGTCTTGAACTGCTCTGGAAAGCAAACACGACTGGTACAAACTATGAGGAATCTGCGGTGACCTATACCGATGGTATCGCGTACATTGGTTCCTGTAGCACCCACGGAGCCGGTCATGACAAAATCTTTGCAGTCGATACAACCAACGGGGAAATCATCTGGAGTAATGACACAGGACCCGGGTATGTCGGCCCGGTCATAGACGGAGACGTCGTGTACATCGGAAGTTGTACCCACGGCTATGATCCTGATAATGAATATATGTATGCTTTCGATAGATTCACCGGAGAACAATTATGGAAAACACCGATCTACGGTGGTATCGCGGAGTCAGTGCAATATGATGAACAGAAGATGTATTTTTGTTCTGGTTTTTATGAGACAAAAATGTATGCGTTAAACAAAAACGATGGAAGCATCAACTGGACATACCCAACAGGGTTCTCCGTCTGTCCGAATAAACCGATGCTGAAGGATAACGCCATCTATGGCGCATTTTGGGATAATTATTATGTGGGAAAATTGTACAAGATCAATGCAACCACCGGTCAGGAGACATGGAATACTTCCTTATCATCGGGTCCCTGGGACAATTCTATCACCGCGGATGGTCAAGGACGTATTTTTTTGGCCATCTATTATGATAGTTCGATGAATGCATACAGTGAACAAAACGGGCAGTTACTCTGGACGTATCCGCTCCATGGTGGTTCCTTATCATTCAACGCGTACCATAATGGGTATGTGTTCATCGCAGATACCCTCGGACATGTGTATGCATTGAATGCCAGTACCGGTCATCTGCTCTGGGAGACAAAGATCGGGGGCTGCTGTGATATCAGCTCCCCGACGTTAAGCGGCGGGCTTGTTTTTATCGGCACACGGGATGGCCCAGATGGTGCGTTTTATGCGTTGAACGAAACCACCGGTTCGGTTCTCTGGCGATACCCGATCGGCGCCAGTGTCACCACGCCTCCCTCGATAGTCGATGGGATGATGCTCTGCGGGTCAGATGGCTGGAACATGTATGCGTTTGATGTCGGCGTGGGAGGCGGTGATTGGCTGCTTCATCGCTATGATTCTTGGAACACAGCATATTCACCGGTCGGACTCGATACATGGCAATACGTCCGCGCATCCTGCAGTTCACAGCAAGATATCATCACCTGTGTGGTCACCAATGTCTATGACCATCAAGTACAGAACATATCCTTACATCTGCCGTTTGCTGCGTACTGGTACTCGGAATCAGGTGAGCTTCTGAAAGAAAATTCTGATACCTATACGCTTGATACCCTACCAGCAGGAGGGTCTCAAACATTATTGATCAGCCAAGAACCTTTTTTCTCAATTACCATCACGAAACCAGAGAAGGCTCTGTACGTCGCAAATGTGAAACTACTTCCGTTCTTCGTTCCACTCCTGTTCGGTTCCATCGAGGTTCAAGCAACGGTCCATGAGATCAATAAATCTCAGGTCGAACGTGTGGAGTTCTATATCGATGAAACGCTGCAAGAAACTGACACTGTAGCACCATATAGTTGGTTGTGGAGTCAACGATCCCTCGGTTCACATATGATAAAAGTAATCGCGTATAAAAATGATAAAAGTGCCACCGATGCATTGAAGGTATGGAAAATATTTTAATCAAGAGAAGGGAAAACCAGGGAATCATCATCAATGTCGTCCAGAAAATTATATTGTTCTTTTTATGATGTTTTTCTCAAGGTAGCAAAGATTGGAAAAATTTATTAGTCCTATAGACGATGATTTTTATTGTGCGAGAATTAGATTCAAAGGATCATAAAATCTTATACCATCTCTTTTTAAACTCGAGACAATCACTTTCTTCGGTTTCAAAAAAGGTCGGTCTTCAAAAAAGCGTTGTCGAATATCGCATCAAACGACTGCAGACAAAAGGCATCATAAAAAATTTCAATGCAATGGTCGACGTCTTCAAACTTGGGTTCTCTGTCTATCGACTCTATATCGTCTTACAGTATGCATCACCAGATAAAGAAAAGGAAATCATCACTCATTTTGTTAACCATAATAACACGTGGAGCATCGCATCGACCAAGGGACGGTACGATTTGATAATCACCATTTTGGTGAAATCCCCAAATCATTTTTATGCATTCTACGAAGAGACCTTACGTCTGTATCGATATTATTTCAAAGAAATATTCTTTTCCCAGTTGTACGAATCATTCGGATACAAACATTCAATGTTGCTCGATGAACTGACGATTAGCCATGAACATGCCTATGAATATCGAGATAACGGACAAACCGTTGATGTTGATGCTGTCGATTACAAGATATTAAATCTCCTGGCGAAGAACACACGAATGAACAGTGTTGACATCGCAAGCCAGATCAAGGTATCAACAGTCACGATCCATTCAAGAATCATGAAACTCATAAAATCAGGGGTGATCCAACGATATTCCATCACCATGGATATCAATAAGCTTGGGTTACGTGAGTTTATCGTGAATTTATCCCTACGTGATTATAACAAGAAAAACCAGATCATCACCTATCTCAGTGACAATCCGTTTCTCTGGGAGATCCACAAAGCGGTTGGCGGATATGATTTGGAGATCACATTATATGCGACTAATTTTGAGCATTTTTATCGGGTGATGGAAGACCTTCGGAAAAAATTCCCAGATGATATCGCGAATTACGATTATCTCTACGTTACTGAGGTTTTCAAATCAAATATACTCCCTGATAAAGTATAATTCTTCCCAGGTGACAAAAGAAGATTTTCAGAAAAGGCAATGAAGTGATCCTGTATTATTTTTTCTTTATCTTCTTTAGCACATTATCAATACGCGCCTTTAACTCTCTGATTTCTATTGGTTTTTTAATGTAATCATCTGCAATAAGTGCGCCAGCGTGCTCCGCAAATTCATCGGTTCGAGCGGTGAGGAATATGATGGGAATATCCTTCCAGGATGGGTTTGCACGTATCCGATCAAAGACTTCCCATCCGCTCATCTTTGGCATCATGATATCAAGAAGAATAAGATGCGGGCGCTCTTGACGTTCCAATAATTCAAAACATTTTTCACCGCTTTCCGCCGGGATGATTGTGTATTCTTTTCCGTAGAGACTCTCAAAAGATGTTTTGATGTAATAGATCTGATCCTTTTCATCATCCACTAACATGATTTTTTTCATGATGGCTTCTGCCTCTAGTGATATATCAAGGAAGTCTTTAATATGTATTTCCACAGAGAGAAAAGAAGACAGGTGAAATCATCGAAAATAGGTAAATAACGTTTTTTTATATTCTTATGCGGTCAAACCTACAGGAAAAGTGAAGAGCACGGTGGTGCCCTTCCCAGGACCAGAGCTTTCCACCCATATACGGCCCCCATGCTTTTCAACAATACGTTTACATATCGACATGCCCAATCCTGTATTCTGGATATCATGCCGTGCTGAATCCGCCTTGTAAAACTCATCGAAGATACGACCTATTTCCTCCTGGGTCATCCCGATACCGTTATCCACGATGGATATCGTGACAAACTCATTCGTGAGTTTCGCATCGATGGTTATCCTGCAGTCTTCCTTGCAATATTTTACAGAGTTTTCAAAGATATTTGTCAGCAGCTCCTCGAGTCGTAATCGATCGGCTTTTATCGACAAAGATGGTGCGATGTGGTTGGAGATCTTTACATTGTTATCATCAAACAAGATTTTTTTATTGCTGATGATCTGATTGACCTCTTCAGATAAGTGGAGCACCTCCATGGAGAATTTGGTGTTCGGCGAGTTCAATACGGCAAGCTCAAGTGTTTTGACCACAAGATTTTTCATGTAATCAGCATTTCGATGAAGGACGGTCAGCATCTCCTTTTTCGCAGAATCTGTTTCTTTTTCTTCAAGGAGCGGGATGAGATTTATCAATGGACCAAGCGGGTTTTTCAAATCATGTCCGAGCTGATTGATGAACTCGTCTTTTTGCTTCAGCAGTTTTTCTACTTCTCTGGTTCTTTCTTGTACTCTCCCCTCTAGATTCTTATTTAATGTACTCAGCTCTTCTCGCACGACGATTAAATCTTGGTTTATCTGTTCAAGACGTCTGGTTTTTTCTTCTAATTCCTTTGTCCGTGCAGCCACCAGTTTTTCTAGATTTTTGCTATATTCTTCTAAATGATCCCTTGAGATTTTCAGGTCAGTACTCATCGTATTAAACGCAGTTGCAAGTTCACCGATTTCATCCTTTGATTTGATTGCGACCTCATATCCGAATGTCCCTTTTCCCATTCTGCGAACACCCTTTGTCAGCTCCCCGATAGGTGACGATATGAAGTAATTAAAAAGGAAAAAGATCAGCAGAAAGCATACGATGATGAAAATACCTGAGTAGAGAGAGATCGTTACAATCATCTCATTGGTCATGGTGTCGAGGCTGGCGAGTGAGAAGATATATCGAACTGAATAATCGTGTCTCCCCCAGTCCTCAAAAAAAGGTTGAAGAATATCGACTCGCCTTGTTTGTTCGTTGAGAAAAAGGGAATAGACCGAGCCCCCTGCTTGTTGCATCAGGGTTGCATTTTCAAGGAATCGTTCCCCATTGGTCCGTTCATCGTATTTCCCGGTCTGTACTTCAACAGAATCAAATAAAATCTTCCCGTTTACATTGACGATTTGTATGGTTATAAGGTTATCGTTCAGCTTCATGACATTATCGATGACTTCAGTGAATTTGTAAAAACCAGATTCATTATAGAATTCGAAGTTCTCAATAATAGAGGAAGTCGAGATGCTTGAGAAGGATGTAGCAGTATCGATAAGCGATTCTTTTGCTGCTTTTGATTCACGGTCGATGATTACCAAAGAACTTGTGAGAAAAACAACAAGGAGGATAACAAGAAGCGGGAGGAAAATTTTTAGTTTAAGGTTTTGGAATTTTGTCATTCCTTACTGCACCAACAACCAGATATCTCGCCTCAGTTATTTAACAGTAATTTCTTCTACAAGTATACAGAGATCCGACCGTGGGCTCCATTCGAGATACTCTGGAAAAGCAATGTTAACGACACTGATATACAAGGGGATGCAGGCGACATCATCCATTGCGACCTTGAACCCGTCGCGCATGAGACTCATGCGTGTTTTTTGGTTCATGGTGTAGCTGACCTCCGAAGTGAGTTCATCAATGGTTCGATTTGAATAATTTCCGAAGTTGTAGGATCCTCTCCCTAGCGGATGATTCTCAGATCGTAACAGATAATCGAAAATCTCACCGCCATCCCCCGTCGCTGGAACCCAGCCAAGGAAATATATGGAGCAGTTCCCCGCATATAATTTCGTATAAAACTCCTCCTCGGTAGACAGGATATTAATGCTGATATTGATTATCTGCGAAAGCTGTCGTACTATCTCTTTGCTAATCTTCTGTTGCATCACAGAATTTTCTGGACAATCCAATGTTAAATTAAACCCGTTTTCATATCCTGCATCCCTGAGCAGTTGCCTAGAGAGATTCAAGTCATATGGTAATCGTTTTATTGTTGGGTTATACCCGAAAATTAAAGGGGATAAGAATTGCGAGGCTGGCTCGGCAGGTAAACCCAGGATTTTTATTATAGTGTCTACATCTATCGCATAGTATAACGCTTTCCTCACCCGTACATCTGAGAGAGGGTTTTTCGTCCCAGGAAAACCACTGCTATTGTTTTCCCTGAAGTCAAACCCAAGATACCACACAGTTGGGTTTGAGATTTTTTTAATCGTAATCCCTGAACAATTAAGTATTTCATCGACATACATTTCTGGGACGCCATCCATGATATCAATCTGTTTTGCAATGAGCGCGTTTTTCATATCTTCGCTTTTTGGAATTATCTTATAAATAACTTTGTTTATGACTGGTTTTCCCATTGTATATTCATCAAATCGAACTAAGGTAATATGATCATTTGAAACGTTCTCCTGAAGTTTATATGCACCGGTTCCGATTGGCCATTTTTCTGTTGTTTCCTCCTGATATTTCTTGGAGGCTATGGGGATATTTGTCAGTTTGTTTAAAAGGATAGGAAACGGTTGATACGTTACAAATTCGACCGTATAATCATCAATTACATTGACTTCTTTTACTTCAGTAAGCAAATCTCGGAGCACATGAGTTTTATTATTTTTAATAAGATCCATTGTATATTTGACATCGTACGCTGTGAAGTTGTACCCATTGTGGAACTTGACATCATCTCTGAGGAAAAACCGCCATGTGCAGTTATCTGGATTGTTCCAGGATTTCGCAAGTTTTGGAAACAGCTTAAAACTGCTGTCAAATTCCACTAAGGGATTAAACATATTAAAATTAATACTCAAGGTGCCAACATCGTAGCTATCGATCCATGGAAAAAAACCATGAGGTTCACTCCATATACCAATGGACAGTACCTCGCTTTGTTTCTGAGTCTCTTTCCCTGCCTGATTGATGCAACCTGAAAAAAGGACAGTGAGAAGTAGAAAACCTATTGATAGACCAATTAACTTTTTCATAGTCGCCTTACAACCGATTCCGCATGGTTCTCCAGGTGCATGGTTAAGTTTCTATTTTGAGTATCTTTACATATCTTTTAGTATTAAGAGAGAATTAAAAGGTATCTTTAAATTTTTTGTACAAAGAAACAATATTTAGACGAAAAAATAATTTTTATCCAAGTCTCTCGTCGCTTCATAGTTCACGAAGAGAAACGGGTTCCCAATAAGGGTATTTCCTGCACATTCAGTATGAGGGTCTCGCTCAGGATATCGCTGTTCGACAAACGAAGCGGTCTCAACAAAGGATTCCATCGTAAGCCAGGCGTTCCCAAGATACATCTGATGGTCCCTCATCGCCTCATATATCATGTATTTATATTCTGTGCCATAACTCCAGGATGTCCCACTCGCTGCTTGACCAAGAGACCTGCCGAACACATAGGAAACCGCGATGTTGATATTGAATGGTGTAGTTCCAGGTGCTGACCAGAAATCAGCGCTATGACACCCATACAGAAACGTCATCAGAGCCCCATGGGAAAGACCAAGGACCTTGAACGATGAAAAACCACCATCGTCCCATGCCTGATACTTTGAGTTTGCATGCTGCCATGTGTCAAAAACCTCATAACTATTCATGCGGAGTTGTTTCCAAATTTCATCAGCAATCGTGATATCGATTCCCTCACCATCGGTATCAACGTTCATGACACCATAGATATCCTGTAACACCGGAACGACTCCAATAGGTCCATAGAAATTATTATCATAGTCCTCATGACAGGCGACAAACGCCTTCTTCGTTGTGACGAGTTCGCCAGTGTAATACCGATGTGTCTTTTCTAAAAAACGATTCATAAAAAATACTTGCCCAAACATAGGTGGCCTCATCCAACATACCCAGATCTCAGGTCCCTCATGGGAACCAAAGATGTGATAATCGTACAAACCGTCGCCGTTCGTATCCTCAAAAGCACCATCCAAATCTTCGTAGAACACACTTAATTGGCCACTGTTGTTCCCAACCCCTTGGTCCCATAATGCGTATGGGATCTGACCGACGAACAAGACTCCAACCGTTCCATTCACGCTATATTCATCTTGTAGGATTTCTCGAAGCTCTGCCGGTGCGATGGGATTCCTACTCTGCAGACCATTGACGGTCACTAATGAAAATTCCACGGGAAAACGCTCCTGCACCTCAGTCAGATATCGGGTAAATTTGTTTTTTATCCAGGGATATAATTGTGCATCGATAACGACTATGATATGATCGATCATCTGACTNNAAATTTAAATGTTTTGTCAGAGATAATAATAACATTTATTTATCCAGTGCAGACAGAAGACCTTGCAAGGACATGACTTTTGCAAAACCGCGACGCAACACCTGTAACTCCATTTCATGCAACTTTGGGAAATGCGCTGCGGTCACATCGCTTCCAAACACGACCTTCAAGCCTCGTTCATATGCTTGTCGCGCGGTTGTTGAACAACAATAGTTCGTCAGCGTCCCACTGATTATTACCGTATCTTTCTTAAGATTCTTCAAGATGGTTTCTAACGGAGTTTCAAAAAACGCGCCATAAGAAGGCTTGTGGATGACAATCTCATCATGTGTTGGCGCGAGTTCATGCCATACGGTTCCTGTAACAAAAAACGATGATTGATCAATTGGTAAATCAGGGAAACGGCTAGGCATGAGTGGTAATGTTTTTGGTCGATCTAGATATCGATGTGTCTTGGAATAGACGGTGTATATCACTGGAATGTTCTTCGAACGACAATATTCGATTAACCGTTTCATCTGTGGTACACGCCTGGTGGCCTCAGGGACCCAGTACGGTGACCAATGAGGTTTGACGAATTCATCCTGCATATCGATGACGAGTAACGCGCATTTTTCAGCGATGACATCGAATGAAACGTCCCCTTCATCATATGCTTTCTTTGCTAACTCAAGAACCAGTTCCTCTGAAAACTCTGTCTCTCTCATCATAGAGCAAGAATAGTGCCTTTTCTTATGAAGATTACGACAACCTGGTTTCTTTCTTGCTTTTCCTTAGCTCAGGATAAAAAGAACGATGAGAATGGCAAGGATGCGGGCGAGTGGATCAAGGAAGTGAAGTCGTAAGAGGAAAGGGATTTTTGCCACCGAGGGTCCCTCAGCAGGTATCATTGAGGAGTTGGTGAAGCGATAAAAATAGACTGAATTTGATTTGAGTGTCTGTGTCAAAGTATATGGTGATATGTCATATGTCGTCTTGTTCGTAATTTCGAGATGATGGTTCTCATCGATGAGGTACTGCACAACGGAATATGTGGTATTCCAGGGAAGGTTGGATATCTCGAGGTTATACTGGGTGTCAGTTGCATCGAAATTACTGATAAGTATACTGATGTTTGTGTGATCCTCTGAAATACCCGCAAGATAGGTAATGCCAGACGAAGCATCCATGGGTGGTGTAGAAAGTCTCAAGGGCGTATCTTGAGTGATATCCTTCATCGCTTTATAGGCCAGCGCCGGTCTTTTATAGACACCAGTATACGTAAAAAGACTGAGGTCAAGTCCAAGGAAACGCATGAGCCAGTTGTTATCCTGGTTCCCTCGATACCGATAGGCATGATCAAGCTGTGCATCTTGGAATACGGTCAGACAGCAGGCGGTAAACGCAGCGTTTCTCGCATTGTCTTTATCCCGTTGTGGAGTAAGAATATCAAGGTTCCATTCCGTGTTAATGTTTTCCGCATCAGGATATCCGTACGAGTCAAGAAGCAGTCGAATATATCGGGATGCATTATACATTTCAAATGGTGTACCAGCATAGCGATGCCATGAGAAGAAATCTAGGGGAACGTCATGGTCTTTGACATATTGCAGGAACCCCTGGGTATAATTAGCGTTGGTCACAGACGATGTACATGGACCACCGATTTTTAGGGATGAATTCCATGCTTTCATTGTATCAGTGGTGATGTGATACAACTCGTAATATTGGTTAGCGGTTCCATTCCAAAATCCGGTCAGATCAGGCTCGTTCCAGATTTCCCAGTACATGATATCATAGAAGAACCCCCGTTTCCATCCTTCATTGTAATGCATGCTGATATGTTTACAGACCTCTGCCCATTTTGTGAAATTTTCTGGTGGACATCGTAATGTCTCATTATTGCCTGCGCTCTCTCCCAAGCGGTAAAATACCTGGCATCCCGCGTGAACCATACTGGTGATGAGGGGGTCGCTGGTTTCGAAATGATAGCTGGATTCATTGGTCGGGTCTGCGTTCCTATCAGGGAAAATCGTTGTCGTGTCCGTCGGACCGAACAGGTCATGGGTCCGTATAGAGGTAATCCCAATACCACGATACTGATCTGTTAAATCAACGTATCGTGGTTCATCTTTTATCGGGGTCGGACCATCATTGATATCTTCGAAAGGACGGATGCTGCCACTGATGTTGGAGCAGTCAAGGTAGATGAACATCGTATCTTTCAAAATGGTTGTATGAAACATGTTTGGAGAAAACGATGCGGAGAGAGAAGGGCACAGAAACACAAGGAACCCTAGAAGGAGAATTCCTATCCCTTGCATGGGAGGATTTTTCATACGTATCAATACTTCAGGAGATTATATAAATTTTATTCATATTTATTCATATAATAAAGAAGAGAATGGGAGGTATTATTCCCCGAGGAGTTGGTGCAGCAGGCTATAGAACAGAGGGAATCGGTAGAACAGCTTCATCAGAAATGCTGATGCTGCTGTTGGCATGGTGACCTGAAGTGTTCCCCATTCACTTGTCGCAGCGTAGATATCCCGCGCTTGTACCTTGATAGAATAACTCCCTTTTTTTGTAAACGTATGACTCACGGTTACATTCTCGTTTGATGCATACGGCCCTATCCAACTGCTATTGGTACCATCGTCCCAATCAACATAGTAAAACACATCGTCATTCTCTGGATCTGCAGCCACCATTGTATAGGAATAAGACACTTTGGGTTTTCCCTCGGTCTGACCCTGGATGGAGGGAACAGCAGGAGGAGCATCCTGAATAGTGGTTAACGTTTGCACATGATACCCAGAAAGACCACCGTTACTACAATGAACAACAACCCCACCTGAACCGGTTTCTCTCCCGCAGGGAGTATCATCGATCATGGTCGGAGCTACGATGGGTATCGAATACTGCCCCCCTGAATTCGTTGTGGTACTCCAACTAGCCCCTGTGGAGGGAATCTCAATGAAGATGGCACCGTTTTGAATCGGATCACCAGAGCTTGTAGAAACCGCCTGACCAGAGATCACTACAGAATCCCCTGGGATGCTCACTGACGGAGAGACATCCTCAGAAACAGTGATAGACTGATCGACATGGGTGTATGATTGGAGGGTGGCCACCATCTGCAGCGTCATGTTTTCACTATATTGATCAACCGTTGTTTTTACCATATTACCGACATCGGTTGAAAACCAGCTTAAGGTCGTTTCACGTCCAATCTTATAGCACTCAAACGTCCCAGCAGGGACACTGAGTTGCTCCAGTGATATGCATTCAACAGTCTCATCAATCCACTGGCTCCCATCGAATGGCTGATCTAAAATCCCTTCGATGGAAAAAGAACCGGTAACGGTCGTAAGACCGCTCAACTGCCATTCCTCCAGTTGTAAAGGAAAGTCATAGACTTCGAGTGCAGGTGAAGAGCTCATGTACAGATCCATATCATAATTAAATGGGATCCACATATATGTCACCTCTCCTTGTGAATGCAGCTCAGTTGTTTCTTCAGCTAAATCAGAAACTCGCACATGTGATTCACCAGCGATTATCCCCGTAAGTTCTCCTTGGAAGCCGCTGACATCGACATCACCAGTAATGTCACCGGCGATGCTGATGGTGTATGAGTCATCGGTTATTCCTACCACGGTTTGTTTGAAATTCTGTATGGAACCATAAAATGATCCATTTGAGCTTGAAAACGAAAGAGGGTTAACGGTGTATATCCACATATCCCCTACAGTCCAGGTGGGGATGTCCCCTNNCCAACCGGTCTTATATCGCTGAAAAATGGGACGATATCAGCAAGAGGAGCGAATGGCTCTCAAAAAGTCACTGTCGGTGCAGAATCATATGCAGTGAATCTCAAGTTGGTTTACTAGGATTACCATCAAAATACCACCAATCAACAATCGCAAGTCGCTTCTCTTTGTCTCTGGATTTGCCCTCAAAGCAGAAGGTCAATGGATGTAATCGTTTTTTAGGAAAAAAAACACGAGACATTGAAGCTGCACTCGTAATTATTGAGTCGTTATCCAGGATGCGATATCTGAGACGACTTCGAAAGCGACATGACCTTCGATCAGATACTCTGCATCGGTAGGCTCCCCGGTCCCTGCTATGAAGAAGTGATTCAAGGAGGGATAGGTCTTTAATGTCACTAATGGATTTCCGTAAAAGGTTTCATTCCACCTGGCAAAATCCGTCATTGTTACCTGATAATCTCGATCTCCTTGCAATATGAACAGGGAGATATCCAAGAGTTTTGCAGTTGCCACAGGATCATATGCCGCCAAATCCGCCCAATATGCTCTGGGGGCACCAAGGACGTCCTCACTTTGATTTATATCTAAATTCTTCACTTTCATCACTTGTTGTTCAAGCGTAGCAATATTTTCTGACTGATTCAGACCGCTCAGGTTCGCAAGGTATCTTGATTGTTCCAATATCAGATCCTCAAGATGACGGGTCGGCCCTGCCAAGATTATTAACCCTTTTATAAGATCATTCTGGAGAGCGATGCGTGGAGCCAACATCCCTCCCAGACTATGACCAAGAACAAAAATCTTTGAATGATTAACAACAGAAGAAGCAGACAAGAAATTCACTCCAGCGACTGCATCTGCAATGGTCTCCTCCTGGACAGTGAAATTGGAAAGCCTGGTGATTTGATCTGCATATAACAAGGTCCGCTTCTCATAACGCAACACAACAATACCTCTTGAAGCAAGACCCCAGGCAATGTCTTTGAACGGTTTATTGGGACCATAAGTCTCATCACGGTCATTCGGACCTGAGCCATGAACAAGAATGACAGCAGGGAAGGGACCTGTTCCATTTGGAATCGTTAACGTCGCAGGCAGTTTCCAATGTATATCAGCCGCGAAACTTACATTTTGCTCTGTAAATACATGCTGATTCACATAGGAGGGTGGCGAATATTCAAACACCTCTTGCATGGGGACAACCAGAAGAGAGACGATTTTTTTCTGAGGATTAAAAGAAATTTTCACATCAAGAACCTGCGCCTTTGAAAAATTACAGGTGACATAGACAACCGAATAACCGGATTCATTCGTCAAACGCGTACGTACAATCTTCGTGATGTTACCATAGGGAACGGCAATTTGCTCCGTCCAGATATTCACAAAATCATCTTGAGTAACTTGTGACGTAATCGATGTGTTGAAAAGATTATAGACACTGGTCAGGTTATTTTCCATAAGCAGGGTGACCACATCCACAGCAACATCTTCCAATGTTTTCTCAGTCGGTTGTTCCCCCTGTTGCTGCTGTTGTTGTACACAACCTGATAAGAAAGATCCTGCGAGAATCAATACAAGTATGGCTGATAGTATTTGTTTCATGGTCATCATCGTTGTTTTGAAGTATATCGCTGGAGGCGATATTATAAGAGATTCAATAAATTTTCTATCGGAAAAAGAGGTAATTATCTGTAATCGTTTAGTATAAGATAGAAGAATTATTCGAAGAAGCGCATGTTTTTCATAAAAATCAATTGAAAACATTTAAGAGGGAGACGGTCTTCAAGTTTACAGTTTGTAACAACTTTAGGGGAATATTATGAAGTTATCCGATGTCTTAGAAACGACTAAAAAAGAGCCGCATTGCGGGTTATGTAGGATAGATTTTCTTGGAACTGGTGTCTGTTCCGCTGGGAAAAAACACGGGTTTGTCGCCTATTATCCTGAAGGTCGGATGGAGCTAGCTCGAGCATTAGCAGAACATGAAGTCGAACCAACAGAAGCTCTTCGCGACATTGTAAATTCATGTAATCTATGCGGGGTGTGCGATCGGCAATGCTACTTTGTGACGCAACGTCGACCCACACAAGCCCAACATGCATTACAGGACTATCTCAAGACGTTGCCACCAGAAGCACTGAAGACGACGCCGGAGGACGACATTGTCAAAGGTCTACGCGCTATTGTTGGTAACAGCTGGGCGACGAATGATCCTATCATCATCGCTTCCTATCAACGATCAGTTATCAAACAAAAATCAAAAGGAAAATATTACATTGCCATGCCAAAAACAACCGAGGAAATCGTCGCGATCGTCAACCTCGCAAATTCTCATAAGATTCCATATATCCCCCGGGGTAATGGGACGTTCTTCGGGGTCGCCTTACAAACCCTCCTTGCTGAACCAGCTACGATAGAACAAGGGATCATCATTGATCTGTGGAGAATGAAAGACCTCGAGGTGGACCCTGAGTCCATCACAGCAACCATTGGACCAGGAGTCACTTCCTTCGAGTTGCAAAAAGCAGCGCATGCTCATAAATTACGTGCCAATGTCGCCGAGGCTGAATCCTGTGTCATTGCCAACGCCCAGAACCTTGGTATCGTGACCACTTGGAGCAATACCTATGGATGGGGAACTGATAATTTCATCGATGCTGAATTCATTGACTCCACCGGGACAATTCAGCATCTCAGCGATAAAGACATTCCAAATCCCTATGCAGCTGAACAAGGCCTCTTAAGTCTCTCCCTGATTCCCTCAGTGATTATCACAAAACTGACGTTGAAACTCCATCAGATACTCCCTGATGAAGAAGCGATCTTCGTCCCGTTTACAAATCTGTCTGATGCACTAGATCTAGCCCATGAGCTCGCACAAAGAAACATCGGTGTTTCTCTCGCAGTCCTTTCACGAAAATATCTCACCGAGTTTATTTCTCCAACCCATGAAATCGCGGAGGATTTTAACCATATCGCAGAAAAATATCTGAAACTCAACTATATTGTTGACGTGATCTGTGATAAATATAGCAAGAAAACCATCGAGGAACTTGCCAAGGTCACATTTGGTCAAACCATGCTTAAAAGCCTGATTCTTGGTTCATCAAAACTAGCCTCTATGAAAGACAGCAGCCTGCTGAAAATGATTGCCGAAGAGGAGGACCCGCTCAAAGCGGTCTTTGGTGGTCCAATGCGGAAACATTTCGAAAAAGGTCTTGCCGCCTCACCAAAGGAACTTGTGAAGGTCTTTGATAAGGACCTGCAGGAGTTCTTTGAAAAACTGTATTCGAAACCTGAGTTAACGGATTCGATATGGCTTCATAACTTCCGTATTCTCCCCTGCCGGATGGAACGCAAACACATGTGGATGTACCGAGGCGGGTACATGCCAGGCGATAAAGAAACAATCTTAAAAGTGGTAGATGCATTAGAAAAACCAGCACAACAGTACGATATCGACGGCGCATTCGGGTTCCTCAGCTACCTTGAACGAGGGAAACTCGCACACTTAGAATATGATTATTATTATGACCATACCGATCCGGAAGCACGTAAGCGGGTCAACAAAGCGATCGTGGAGTCCTGGAGGAGACAATTCGCAATCAAAGGAGTCACTCCTCTTGAGTTCATCTGTAGCAAAGGGCTCCATCGAAAAGAACATATCATTTACCCGTTCCTCCCTGGATTATCAGAAGAGGAACTCGGGCATTTTGAAGAATTAATAGAAACTCTCTTCGGAGGTGAAGACACGTGGTAAAATATCTCTCACAAGAATGGGCTGAGCAAGCCAAGAAAAAAGTTTTAACAGAATTGGATAAGGCAAAAGATTTGAAGAACATGAACGCTTCATTACTCAATGTCGTTCAAAACATCCCCCCGGACAACAAAACAATCTACTACTACATAAAATTCACAGACGGGAATCTGGATGAGTTGATCACCAGCACAGATGAGTCGATAAAACAGAAACAAGCTGATTTTATCGTCGCCGGGGATTACACGACGTTTATCCAAATCAACAACGGACAGATGAGTTCAGCCATGGCACTGCTGAAGAACCGAGTGAAAATGACAGGAAATAAAATGAAGGCACTGACTATTACAAAACCCATCGACAACTACAATAGATGTGTCAATGGAGTTCCTACCGATTACTAATACAGAGAATGGAGAAAAGATGTCAACTGTATCAGGACTAGACGATATGACAGAATGCTTACATAAATTGATACCACCCAAGGATCAGTGGACGCCGGTCGACACCGCGCTGCATTCCCCAAAAACGTTCTTCCTAGATTACAAAAAAGCCCAGGAATACATCTTTCCTGCTCTGAAGCATACCTTCAAACATCATTACGAGAACAACTTTCTATACCACCGCGTCTGCGAAGTCAACGGTGTGACCCCAGAGGCAATCACCTCAAAAAAGGATGTACGGAAAATACCCTTACTTCCAGATGCATTTTTCAAGGATTACCCTGATGGAAAAGGGTTTTTGAACTGGTTGAAGACCATTTTTTCCGGGTCGCTTCCAAAACCGATGTTTAAGACCGATAACCCCTCCCATGATGAGATCATCGAGGAGTTCAACAAAAAAGGCACCAGCATCATGTTCACGAGCGGAACGAGCGGTCGCTTCAGCTTCATCCCTCGCGATACCCGCTCCTGGAACCGGGTGAAATACAGCGCGATGAAATCAGTCATCGAGCTGATGGATTACAATCCAACCGACCAGGTCATTCTCCTCATCCCTGACCCACGGCAAACAAACCTAACGATCGCAAGTCTCTTTGGGATTGCCTATGATTTGTACTACCCGTCAAATATTCATGTTGCATTAGACATGAAAATCACCACTNNCCCACGGACCAAGTCATCCTGTTGATCCCAGACCCACGACAAACGAATCTAACAATCGCAAGTCTCTTCGGTATCGCTTATGATTTGTACAATCCGGTAAACGTCCATGTTGCATTGGACATGAAGATCACCACACAATTTCTGCGGATGCAGCGGGATGAGACCATCGGGATTTCAGAGAAAATAAAAGCAAAAGCACTCTCGACGATTAGCCCTCTGGTGCAACGGAACTCAGATATAAAGATCATCCATTTGTTAGAGCAGATTGAAAAAACTGGTAAGCGGGTGAACCTCGCTGGTCCACCGTTCTGGCTTGACCGGATATTGGAACGGATGAAAAAAGAAGGAAAATCTGTTCATATACCGGATAGTCAGATTCTCACAGGCGGCGGATGGAAGGCGGAGGAGAACAAACGTCTCCCGGAGGATTCATTCCGGGAGAAAATAACAGAGTTCCTGGGGATCCCTCAGGAGCGCTACCACGATGTATATGCTATGTCCGAGTGTAGTTCTGTGTTTCTCGGTTGTGAAGGGCATTACAAACATATCCCCCCCGTGGTGGTCCCGTTGGTCCTTGATGAGGATCTCAACCAACTTGACTATGAGCAGGTCGGACGGTTTGCATTCCTTGACCCGTTACCCGACAGTTACCCTGGTTTTATCATCACGGGAGACCGGGTAAAGATTCTAGAACATTGCCCAAAATGTCAACGAGAAGGCCCAGTCTTGGATGTTGAAGTGACGCGAATGCCTGGGTTCGAGGGACGAGGATGTGCAGCGGTCATGTCTGAGTTAATGAAACAGGATGGTGAGGAGCATACTACGTTTCCCGTCGGATGAATGGATTAAAAAATTCAAAGAAGAGCTCAATAAAAACAAGACCTATCAGGATGTCGCCAAGGACTGGGAAGGGGATTTCCTGTTTGTGATCACCCCTGATGAGGAACTCAAAAAAGAAACCATATTCTACATTGACCTATGGCATGGAAAATGTAAGGATGCGTATCTGGTGAAAGGCGAGAAGCAAGCAAAGTTTGTGTTCAAAGGCCCCTATTCGAACTGGAAGAAGGTCATCCGGAAGGAACTCGACCCGATCCGAGGGTTGATCCGAGGGATGTTCACCGTGGATGGTGATTCCCGGGTGATCCTGGACCAGGCTAAGGCAGCTCAAGAACTGGTGAACATCGCAAGTACAATCCCGGTTGAGTTCTAAAGGGTTGAATATGGGACAGGTCGTTGATTGTTTTTTCTGGGACCCAGCGATACGATTTGATAAGGAGTTATCGTTCGTCTCTGAGGAGATCGGGAAAGGAATCACGCTGCGTAAACCAATATTCACCATCGAAGCTTTGGAAAAAATCATTGAGAAAATCAAAACCGCACGTCAGGAGTTACTCCGTACGCATGACATCCCTGCAGTGCTTGATGTAATCGATAAGGTCAACGCGCTATGGCGAAATCCTTCGTACCATGGGAGGAAAATCGCGCGGGGCGTCCTACCGATGGTGACCGGATTTTCCATTGAGATGATTGAAACCTGGGGTTTTGATTATTTTTTCGACATCATAAAAAAAGATAATCTACCGCTAGCTGGGAAGCTTCAACCAAATAATTTCCGGGAGTTTTCACCATGCGGGGACGGTCTGGTAAAGGCATACGGCAAACCACATGTCACGCATTCAAATTACGAACCAGAGGTAATAGGTCATATCTGCGCAGGCAACATCCTTGGGCTTGCTGCATTTGAGATGGTGATGGACAAGCTAGTTGATGCTGCGACCTGGGTGAAGGTCCCAACCGAGGAGCCGGTATTCGGGGCGCTGTATGCGAAATCAATCGAGGAGGTGGATCCATTACTTGGGCATACCATCGCGGTGCTTCCCTTCAGCAGCCAGGATACCCTGGTGCAGGATTATCTATTTTCTCAATCAGATCTTGTCCGTGCAACCGGTGGAGAACAGGCGCGAAGGAATTTGACACCGCTTGCTGAGAAACATCATGTTCCCCTTGCGGGTCATTGGCATAAGTTCAGCTTCATCGTGATCGCCCGTGACTTACTTACCCGACAAGCCTCTGAAATCGCGGAGTTAGCCTCACTTGACGTCTGCGCGTGGGATCAACAGGGCTGCTTCTCCCCGCAGGAGATCTATGTTGAGACAGGTGGCAGTGTGTCACCAAAAGAGTTCGCTGGATTGCTTGCAAAGGAAATGGAAAAAACAACCCGCGCGATTCCCAAGGGGACAAACTCTGGGAAGATGCAGGTACTGGATGGGTACTACCAGTATTTCACAAAGGAGACCATGGGGGAGCCAGTGAAGATCTTCCCTTCAAAAGAAAATCAGTGGCTGGTGATCTATGATGAGAGCAACCCGAACTGTGAACCGTCACCGCTGTTCCGGGTGATCCGGGTCAAACCAGTTGCCGATATCATGGAGCTCCCGCAGAAAGTCCGATCGCTTAGCTCGTTCTTACAGACTGTGGGTGTTGCGATTCCGCAGAATCGATTGCTTGCGTTTGCTGATGCGATGGGACAGGCTGGCGCGACGAACATACGGACAATCAGTGGGATGACGCTGCAGAAAGCATGGGAACCCTGGGATGGACGGTTCCCGTTGCAAGAGCTCTTTGAGCATGATTCGATCCATTGGGTCAGTATCGATACAAAAGACATGGATGCGGAGATAAAAAGTGCTCTGAAGCGAAAACGGTTGATTGTTTCGGAAGAACTTATACAAAAAAAGAAAAAATCAACTCTCAAGGCAATGGAGTAAAAATTTTAATTTTAAGGATGAGTTACTGGTTTATCGAGACGTACTGTTCAGGGTTTTTATCAAACGTTCTCTTGCACCCGGGTGCGCAGAAATAATATGTTTTCCCCTTATAGACGCTGGTGAATTTCGCTGTTTTCTCATCAACGGTCATCTTACAAATCGGGTCAATAGCCATGACTTTTCACCTCCTGTACCGGCGGCACATAGTTTTTCAACATCAACGACAGAGACACGACCGTCACCGAACTAAGCGCCATCGCGAGCCCTGCGAACTCCGGTCGAAACATTATCCCAAAAAACGGATACAACACTCCGGCAGCAACCGGGATAAGAGCAGTGTTGTAAGCAAAAGCCCAGAACAGATTCTGCTTAATACGCGCCATCACCTTCCGGCTCAACTGCACCGCGGCAACGCAATCCAACAGATCACTTTTCACAAGAACGATTTCTCCGCTCTCAATCGCGATATCGGTTCCGCTCCCAATTGCGATTCCGACATCAGCCTGGGCAAGCGCGGGTGCATCATTAATCCCATCACCGACGAACGCGACCACCTCACCAGTTGACTGTAGTTGTTTTACCTCCTGTGCTTTGTCCTGGGGTAACACCTCGGCGCGTACCACATCAATACCGATTTGTTGGGCGATTGCCTGCGCCGTCCGTGTGTTATCACCCGTGATCATCACCAGCTGCAACCCTAGCTTCTTGAATTGTTTCATAGCTAAAGGAGTCGTCTCCTTCACTACATCAGCAAGAGCAATGAGACCCACAAGTCGCTGATCGAACGCAACGAACATCACAGATTTACCCTTCGTTTCCAACTTATTCAGAATCTCCTCAATCTTTGAAGATATCAGGAAACCTTTCTCCTTGAAAAGCAGTCGATTCCCAATCAACACTACGGTTCCGTTCACGGTCGCTTGTACCCCTTTACCAGCAAACGTGTCAAACCCACTGGTGTCGCTAAAGGAAAGGCCTCGTTCTTTTGCTTTGTTCACAATCGCCTCAGCCAGAGGATGTAAAGAATTCTTCTCAACACTCGCTGCCTTTTCCAACACCGCGTTTTCCTCCATATCGATACCAACTATATCAGTCACCTCAGGCTTTCCCTTCGTCAGCGTCCCAGTCTTATCAAAGATGATGGTCGATATCTTCTCTGAGACTTCCAAGGCTTCTCCGTTCTTGATAAGAATCCCTAGTTCAGCGCCACGACCAATTCCAACCGTTACTGCGGTTGGTGTCGCAAGACCAAGTGCACAGGGACATGCGATCACTAATACGGATATCAAAGCGGTCAGACTAAAAAGAAGCGTACTACCAAGCACAACATACCAGACGAGAAACGACACAAGAGCAATGGTCAACACCACGGGAATGAAATAACCAACCGCGGTATCAGCGATACGTTGCACTGGAGGCCGAGACCCTTGGGCTTCCTCCACCAGTCGAATGATCTGCGCAAGCAAGGTGTCTTTGCCGATCTTCGTCGCCTTCACGCGCAACACACTATTCGTATTCAACGTCCCCCCAATAACGTTGCTTCCCTGGTTCTTCACCACGGGCAGTGGCTCCCCGGTCACCATCGACTCATCAACATAGCTTTCTCCTTGGATGACGACGCCATCGACAGGGATCTTCCCCCCGGGTTTCACAATCACCACATCATCGATAACAACATCCTCAATGGAGACCTCTACTTCCTGTCCTTCCCGAATAACGATTGCATTTTTCACCTGAAGACCTGCTAATTTCTTGATCGCATCTGATGTCCTGCCTTTCGCTTTCGCCTCCAGATATCGCCCAAGCATCAGAAACGCCGCGAGCAACACTGCAGTCTCATAGAACATAAACTCACGAGTGAGCACTACTTCAAATGTCCCTAGCACACTTGCGCAATACGCAACCCCGATCCCCATGGAATACATCACATCCATCGTCAGCGATCTATTCCGAAGCGCATAATACCCAGCTCGGAAAATAGGAGAACTGATATAAATGAACGCGGGCGTTGAGAAAATAAGGGACAGATACGATACCTGTTCCATAGAAAGATACGGATGGACATACATAAGGATCATTAGGGGAATACCGACCAGGAACCCGATATAAATCCTGAGTCGTTTAGCCCGAAGGTCCTTTTCACGAACCTTGCTTGCGAAATCCTCCTCGCCCTCCACACCAAGGTACTGGTATCCTGCCTCTTCCACTGCTTTTTTCATATCAACAAGGCTGACCATCCGCGGGTTATACATCACCGCAGCTTTTTCCGTCGCAAGATTCACCAATACACTCACCACACCATCAAGGTGCTGTAACGCCTCAGTGACGGTTTTCTCGCACGTCGCACAGGTCATCCCCCCGATCCTCACAATCACTTTTTCATTGACAGTACCATACCCAACGTCTGTGACCGCTTTTTCCAAATCACCAAGTTTCACCTGCATCGGGTCGTAATCCACAGAAGCAAGCTCATTGCCGAGATTGACCTGTGCTTTGAGTACACCAGGAAGATTCGCAAGGGATTTCTCAATAGTCGATGAACACATCGAACACGTCATCCCAGAAATCTTCAACTCCGCCTTTTTCTGCTCCCTAGCCATACATCTGCTCCCTGGGCTGTTATGGACGATACATGATTCACTATATAAAAAAATCTCTGCGTAGCACCTCAAAGGAAAAAAACTATTTGAACTGATTCGCGTACTCTACCACTATGCCGCACACCGCTCGTATCAGAACCGCAACACCTGATGATTTCGAACGAATCGTGGAACTTGAGAACCTCTGTTTCCCCAGAGAACACGCCTATTCAAAACGGCAGCTCCGTTATCTACTCACTAAAGCCAACAGCTCCGTCCTTGTTGAGACAACAGATGCACTCGTACGAGGATTTCTTATCATCCTTTATCGCAGAGGGACCATTGTAGCTGGCATCGAAACCATCAATGTTGATCCCGTATTCCGAAAGAAAGGTATCGGCCGCCGATTACTTTCAGCTGCGGAAGAACTTTTGAGGAAAAAAGGAATTCAAAAAATCAGACTGGAGGTCGCTATCACCAATCAAGCTGCGATACAACTCTACGAAAACGCAGGGTTTCAAAATTCCATGGTGCTAAAAAAATATTACCACTATGACCACGAAGGCTGCCGTGACGCATACCGAATGATTAAGGAACTATGGTAGCGGCCTGCTCTTGCCATTTATTAGTAGGCACCCATTTCTCATTCTTTAATATACAATAACCTGTGGTATATTCCTCAAGGATCTTGAGTAAACCATTCCGGAATTGCTTCGGATAGAGACGGGGGTCACACGTGGATGTATGGACATGGATTTTTTCAACATGGTCCACGTACTGTACTTTAGGTATCGCGTCTTTTTGTTTGAGCAAGAAAAACGACTGATCCTTCTCGTCCTTATCAAGCTTCAGAGATGAAGCTCCAACATTTGTATAGAACTCTTCGATGTCTTTACGCTGATACTTCATAAGGGTTGGATCGAGGTCTTTCGCCAAAAGATACAATAGAATCCCGAGGCATTTCGAACACATCCCACATGGGTACACCACACTGTTTTTGATATGGCAGGAATGGCAGGAGCGCTGCAGCTTCGCAAGCGCTGGATACCGACGAACCAGGATGTTCTGGTCGACAAGACCGGAGATGTTCCGCAATGCAGACCATTGATAGAGACCAGGGATTCGTTTCTCGTACCATTGATTCATCCTCACATCATAATCCTGGTGTTGATCATAGACTCCAAAGTAATGTTTGATTCCCTTGTATTGGATTTCATAACGTAGATCGTCAAACTCACTGCCTAATAATAAATTCCCGATTCGTTCATCAACAAAAATCGGTAGTAAGCTGAACACATAGAACGGGAAGATACACAACCGTATCGGATAGGTATCATGCCATATCTTTCGATGATCCGGTCGTATGAACCGCAGATGATCAAGCATGAAACTATAGAACCGGTCGACGTTCGTCCATACCCGCTGCGTGTTTGACTCAATTTTTTTATGATACTGATATGCGGTCAGCGCAGTCCTCCAATGACCACCACTCTCATTCATATATAACGGATACACGGTTGAACCCAGTTCTTTGAGTAACCCGTACGTCAGCAGGCTGTCTTTCCCTCCGCTTGAAAGGACTCCTGATCTCATGGCATCCATACTCTTAGTGATTGACACATCATCAGTGATTTGTATTGGTTGAATGACTGCCTTAGGATTTCCATCATTTGGTTTTATTTTCTCGGGATCCGGGAAAAATTCTGGGAGGATGTAGGGGTTGGTTCCTTCTGCTATTTTATTGACGAAGATATCGCGACTAAAGACTATATTCAGGTCATTGAGCAACGAAAGATCCGCCTTGCTTATTGAGAAATTCAACTGGATTCTTTTTGAAAAGAGGCTGTAGTTGAGCAACGGCATGCAGAACGCAAGTCGAAGCAACGGCAGATGAACTTCTTGTAGGTCGTCCTCATATTTGTTCATGAGTTTGAAACGACTTTTTGTGCTATCAAGTTCTGTGGTGATGATCTCTGCCCAGGCTGTGTTCTTCTCGATGACTAAATCTGAAAGCGAAATCGATGAAAGGCACAAAAGATTATTTTTTACCATGGGACATCGCCTCCAGCGCATCGACGAGAATCTCAACACCTTCTGAGAGTGGTTCTGCTACGGGGACCTTGAACATCTTTTGATACATTTTTTTTGCACGAGTGATATCGGAAGTGTTCATCTTCTCATGGTTTATGCCAACACCAATGAGTTTTTTTTCGGTAAGCATCTCAGCAATTCGTACCACGCGTTTTGGATCTGGCATGGGGTATCCTGGAAATCCATCAAGGTGCGGTCGTTTGGGTGCGTCAACTAAGATGAATCCTTGTACCTGACCTGCTGCTAAGATCTCAAAGCCACCCGGGAAGAACGGATGGACCAGGCTTCCTTGTCCTTCGATGATCATGAATTCTGGGTGGAGATCATTCCATGAGTCAAGGATTGCCCCTTCAATTCCCCCTGAGACGAAATCGTTGATCATCGCGTCTAAGACCACGCCATGTGGCCAGCCTTGCAGCCAGCCGGTCTGTCCGGTGAAGATCATGTCTGCGGTTCTTCCGCGTTTCTGTAATTCCTTAACGAGCAAGACCGCAAGGGTTCGTTTTCCGACCGCTGAATCGGTTCCGATGAGGGCGATGCGCATCGAGGGCACCTTTGTTATTTCACCGGTGTAGAATCGCTTGTGGTCACGGAAGATCTTCCGAACGTCCGTGATTGTGCAGTGATGCTCTGCTGCGCGTTTGATGAATCGTGGATCGTCTGAGAGAAATTCATGGAGACCAGAAATCACATTCAGTCCTTTGGACAACGCCCAGTCTACTGCTGTATCGTATCCTTCTGGTAGTACGCCACCTTCGGATACCGCACCGATGATGAATGTGTCTGGTTGTGTTGATGCGAACGCATCACCAAGGTTGTTCGACAAAGGTATTTCTTTTTTTTGCCCATCCAAGAATTCTGCGGCATCGCCGACTGGTAGTGTTGAGTCGACGACGCAGACGATGTCGAATTTTTTACTGAACCGGACAAGCCCGTGGGCAGTCTTCCCATCTGCACAATTGTACAAGCGATCTGCATAGACCAGCGCACGCATCTTTGCCATAAAGAAATCAATCCGTGGTAGAATCGTTACCTAAATTTTCTCCCCGTGAGAACAATCACATAATCACTGTTGAGGACTCGATGTTCTTTGAATTTGATGAGTGCTTCAATTGGGCTTGCTGATGCGGGAAGCACGTTGAGTCCTTCCAAATCCCGTAGCAGTGTATGGAATTTCATCATGCAGGAATCGGACGCATAATCTGCCCAGCCGTTGGTCTCATAAATCGCATGCAGTGCGTCATCACCATCATAGGAATGGTATGCGATGAGTGGTTCGTTGATGCTGCTTTCTTTGATTTCTGCAGGCTGGAGGTCTTCGGTTTTCGAAGCACCTGTTTTGAAGCTTTTGATGATGGGGTTTCCCCCGGGTGTTGATGCGCCGACAAGGTAAGGCATGTGATCGATGATATTGTGGTCAAGCAAATTCTTGAATCCGTGATAAATCCCAACGAGTGTCGTTCCATTGCCGACTGGTGCGGCGACTGCGGTCGGTGTCCGACCGAGCTGGTGATAGATCTCGTATGCAATGGACATATACCCGCGCCATCCCTCGTTCCCATTCCCCGGGTTTGCATCGTACACATGCTCCATGCGTGAGAGTCGTCTACTTTCTTCGACGGCATCCTCGTATTTTCCATCAATCGTAAGAATTTCCGCGTCCATGCTTTGCAGTTCTTCTTTTCGTTTTGGTGCGACATAGTACTGCTCAGGAATCAGAATTTTTGCTTTCAGACCCGCGAGTTTCGCGAAATACGCAAGCGATACGCCGTAGTTCCCGCAGGTTCCCACCGTTATGGTATCGTACCCTTGTTGCATTGCTTTTTTTACGTGATACTGCGAGATTCTATCTTTCTGCGTCCCAGTCGGGTTGCCACCCTCGAATTTTAAGAAGATGTTTCCAAAACCAATCGCACGCTCAAGATTTCTGGCTCGAGAAAAAAGAGTATCTCCAACACCATTGAGAGGTGGGGGCTCATCTTCAGTTTGAAGGCCCATCAAATCCATGTCGTTATCCCTTTCATTATAAAATGACTCACTATGTACTCCGTATTAAAAAACATGTATTAAAATTTATTGTAACTGACGATGATTCATCATGAAATTTTTTTCAAAAAAAATATGTGTGATGGTTGTATAAAAAAAATGATAACTCATTTTTACAAAAATTTTTAAAGATTGGAGAATGATAAAACTGCAAAAAAAAAATAAAAAATTATTAATATCAACGGCACAAGATGTGAAGAAAAGACTTTATAAACAATAATCTTATTGCAATGCGACACTTGTCATTGACACAGTGAGAGGGATGGCATACTATGCCAATGTATTGCTCTATTTGCGGAGATGAACTCGAACCTGAGGAAGAAATGGAAGGCATCTGCGAAAGCTGTAAGCTTGCAGCAAGCGGACAGGCGAGCACTGACGAAGTCGAGCCTTAGGTTCTACAATGGAAAGAAAGAATAAAAATAGAATGAAAACAATGTTGAAAACAAATAAAAAAGAAAAAGGAGGATATCATATGGCTATAGGTTTTGTTCTCATAAATGTCGCCCCGGCGCATGAACATGAAGTCTATAATAAGCTCTCAAAAATACCTCAGATCGTCGAACTACACCCCTTGTTTGGAGAGTATGATCTGATCGCAAAAATCGATGCTAGTGATTTCGAGGAGCTCGGCACCATCATCGTTAATAAAATACGATCGATCACCGGCGTGCTTGACACAAAGACGTTAACTGGTCTGACGTTCTAAAAAATCATCGGTCGGTTGCACAAAAGACAGCGATCTCTCTTCGTTTTTTTAAAAGCATCTTTTTGTCAAACCACATAAATTCTCATTCTTTTTTTGTTGTCTATTAAGAACGTTCCGAAATTGCACGCATCGTTCTATAATATATAATATGTAAATTATAGTACAGGAAGAACAGGACGTCATCATCCAAAACCACCCATGGAAACATTCTTATTCGAAAAAGGAGTTGTAATGCTCCAATGAAACGACAGGTTCGGATCCTTGGGATAGACGATGCGCCATTTACCTTTGAGGAAAAATATACGACCGTCATCGGTGTGGTGATGCGTGGCGGTGAATATCTTGAATGCGTCTTACGAAACCAAGTGACCATTGATGGAACAGAAGCAACAACAATCTGTAAACAGATGATCCAAAACTCAAGACATAGACGACAACTTAAAGCGGTGATGATAGACGGCGCCTGCCTCGGTGGTTTCAATGTTGTGGATATCGACGATCTTTCTGAAGCTACACATCTGCCGGTGATCACGGTCACGAGAGACAAACCAGATCAGAAAAAAATAAAACAGGCGTTACAAAAAAATTTCAAGGACTGGAAGGAGCGATTGACTCTGTTACAGAAGGGACCATTGCATAGAATCCCCACGTACCATAACCCGATGTATATCAAATGTACCGGGATATCTTTAGAGGAGGCAAAAGAAATAATAAATATCTCTACCATACGTGGTGTCATACCTGANNTAAGGCAGTTGTGAAAAAAGAGAAATGTTTGGCATGTGGCGGCTGTATCGCTGTCTGCCCACAAGATGCGATCCTCATGATTTTCAGTAAAGCAGTCGTTGACAATGAGTTGTGTAACAGTTGTTCGATTTGTGTTAAAACCTGTCCGATTGGGGCGATTACCTGGGGGGCAACATAAGATGCACTATGATGCGGTCGTCGTTGGAAGTGGACCTGCGGGGAGTGTGACTGCACGGTTTGCTGCTGAAGCAGGAGCAAAGGTCCTCATCATCGAGCGTCGTGCTGAGGTTGGTGTTCCCGTGCTCTGCGGCGAGGGAATCAGTCAGAAGGTTGACGCTTTCAATGTTCTGGAGGGGAAACGCTGGATTGCCACAAAAATGCAGGGGGCACGAATCTTTTCTCCGAATGGGACCTACGTAACGTTAGCTGCGGAGTACGCGGGAGATGAAACTGGGTACGTTGTCTATCGAGATATCTTCGATCAGGAGTTAGCACGAGGTGCGGTGAATAAAGGCGCGGAACTCATGCTGAACACGCGCGCGGTTAATCTGCTGAAAAAAAATGGAAAAATTAAGGGTATTACAGTACAGCAGTTCGATGAAACCATCGAAATCGAGGCAGATGTGGTTGTTGGAGCTGATGGAGTTGAGTCACGAGTTGGGCGATGGGCGGGGATTAAAACCACGCTTAAACCCTATGACCTGGAAACCTGCGTCCAATATACCTTAACTAATATCAATTGGGATAGCCCGTATTGTGATTTCTTCTTAGGGAAACATGTTGCTCCTGGCGGGTACGTCTGGGTGTTCCCGAAAGGAAAAGACGTCGCGAATGTCGGTATCGGACTTCTTGCAAGCCTCAGTGAATCAGGAAAAGCAAAACAATACCTTGACAAATTCATCGCTGCTCAACCAGCGTTAAAGAAAGGAGAGCCTCTGCGAATCCTCACTGGAGCAGACCCGGTCGCTGAGCCGATCCAATCCGTCGCGGACAATGTCCTCTTAGTTGGTGACGCTGCGCGTCAGGTCGACCCTATCACTGGTGGTGGGCTGATGCATTCGATCGAGGCCGGAAGGTATGCTGGAGAGACCATCGGAAAGGCGGTGGAGAAACAGCGGTTCGACACAGAGATGCTCTCTGAGTACGAGACCCGCTGGAAGAATGCATTTGGGAAAAAACTGCATCGGAACTATGTGGCAAAGGAAATCATGCTTGACATGGAAGATAAAACATTAGATATGCTTGCTGATTCCTTAAAGGATTATAAATTTGAGGAGTTCAGCACCCTCAGTATTATTAAGGCGTTAGTGACGAAACATCCATCGTTGTTGGTGAAACTGACACCACTGATGAAACTGGCGAGGGCGTAAACGTGACCATGAATTGGGGGTTGGTGTGCAACCCAGGCGTGAAACGATGCGTAACATTAGCAAAGGATGTCGTTGAGTTTCTACAGCAGCATGGTAATGTAATGGTGGAGGAAGCGATCGCATCGGAGATCCAACACAAAGGATCATCGTTCAAGGAGATCGACAAGAACGCGGATATCGTGGTTACTATCGGGGGCGATGGGACGATCCTCATGGCGATGAGTGAGATAGAAAAACCAGTGTTTGCGATCAACTCAGGGGGAATCGGATTCCTCTCCGAGGTGGAATCAAAGTACGCAATGGAGGGGTTAAAGCAGGTCATCGCTGGGAAATATAATGTAGAGGAACGAGCGAAATTGAAAATCACCCTGGACGGGAAACGGTTGCCTGATGCGACCAACGAGGTGACGATACAGACAGCTCGGATAGCAAAGATACTCTATCTGAAAATATTTGTGGATGATGAGCTGATTGAATCGATGGGGGCAGATGGCGTCATTATTGCGACACCGACCGGTTCGACGAGTTATTCGTTAAGCGTGGGTGGTCCGATTATGGATCCAACGGTGAACGCGATGATTATCGCCCCGCTTGCTGCGTTTAAACTGTCTGCGCGACCCTGGATTGTCCCTCTTGATCGAAAGGTAGGGGTGCAGTTGCTACCGAAAAGCAAGGAGACGAACCTGGTGATTGATGGGCGGTTTCTCACCCCGGTCATGCAGGAGAGCATAATCAGTGTGACAGGATCCGAGAAGAAGGCACGGTTCATACGGTTTGGTGAAAGCTTTTATCAGATGGTGCGTTTAAAACTCATGAGATAAACTATGGGGCTTTTTCGACGAAAAACAACACAGCATCTAACACATCCTTGGAAGATAACCAGAAAGTGTCTGGAACTGATTTTTGAGAGCTCAAAGTCGAATTATCCGAAGGAATTCGGTGCGCTTCTTCGGGTTGACCGGGTTGATAAAAACACGATTATTGAGGTAGTGCTCCTCCCAGGTACGATCTCTGGTGATTCTCATGCGATTTTTTATCTCCATATGCTTCCTATAGACTATAGTGTCGTGGGAACGGTGCATTCTCATCCTTCATCCATAGCTCGTCCCTCTGATGCTGATTTGGATTTGTTTAGTCATTTTGGTAAAATCCATATTATCGTGGGGGTGTCTGCTTATGGGGATGTATCCTGGCAGGCGTACGATTATGCAGGTCGTGGGGTCGTCATTGAGGTTATTTAAAAAAGATTTTTATATCCTCGGATGACTACCATTCCTGAGTGAGATGGTAAACTTCCCATTGAACATTGATGTTTTATTCGTAGCAGCCCTCGCGCCAATCCTTGGTGTTGCAGCGTTCTGGTTTCTTCAGATATTCTTCATTGAAATTCAAAAACGGTTGTTGTCAAGATTACGGCATCGTCATGAGGTGTTCTGTCGATTTACCAATTACATTGGNNTCGGTGAACTATGGGAAGGTTGAGCCGAAGAAAGAGAAGAAAGGGGTGTTTGAATGGGTCGCACGTTCGTTTCTCATTTTTGGTCCTTTTTTTATCCCTGCTGGTCTCGTCTTGCTTATCAGTTATTTTATAATCGGCAAAGGGTTTGTATTCCCAACCCCTGTTCAATACACCTTTGTTGAATCATTGACTGGTTTTTGGGGAAGCCTATCTACATTTGCCGATGAATGGGTAGGTTTTCTGGTGAATATTGACCTCTTGAATCCTCTTCACATCGGATTTTTGTTTGTGTTGTTGTTTTTTGGGTTGGGGATACGACCAAGTTATATTGGTCAGGAGCGGAAAGAAAAAATCGATATTTTTTATGATCTGAGACACATGAAGGATCACCTGGTGGAAAAACCGTTGTACATCGTTGTGATTATCCTTTTTCTGTATGTGTTCTATATGTTGTCGTTGTTTTTCAATCCGGTGGTGTATATCGGGTTGTTCACCATTTTTGGTTGGATGTCGCTGACTGCGATCATCGCAATACTTCTTACATTTCCCGTGCTTCTGATGATAAGGGCGACCGATGAAATCCAACCGCATTGGAAATTAATCCCACTCGTGACTTTGGTAGTTTCCTATGTTGTTGCTCGGGTGTTTTTCATCTATTTCCCGACGAAAGAGGTTGAACGTGTTTCTCTTCTGGTGATGCTGCTCTCGACGATTCTCATCACGCTCGTCTTGATAAAATATAAGAGGACCAATAGATTTAAAACCGCGACAAAGATGAAGCATGTGAGGGTTGCGGGTGGTAAAAAAAGAACTTCTAAAAAATGAGCAGATTGAACGGGTACTCTCGCCTCATCCATTATCGTTTATGAAATTACAGGCGCTCTGCATCTTTGTCATCGTGTGGGGAATTGTGGTCTGGTGGTTGACAGAATTCTCAGAGTATACAGACATGTTCTCAGGAAATAACTGGTACTCTCTTATCCTATGGGGGCTGGTCCTGCTTCTTATTGGCGTTATTGCCTCGCTCGTTGCGATACAATGGACCATTTTTTTCCTCTATCTTGGTGTCTTTGCTGGTGCTATCGGGCTGATCTTCTGGCAGCATTGGGAAAATAACATCCCTCTGTTTATTGTCATCTATTCAATCGCTGTCTCTTTCATTGGTTTTTTGATCGTCGAACTCTATCGCCGATCACATAAATATATCATCACGAACCTGCGTATTATTTTCAAAGGCGGCATCTTTACGAAACGAGAGCGGACCGTCAGATATGACAAGATTGCTGATATTGATGCCAAACAAGGTGTCCTTGGCCAGATTTTTGGGTTCGGCACGATTATCCCAGTGAGCCAATCAGGTTTTGGATTGGGAAGTGATAAGACCATGGCCGCTGGAGGTATCGAAGTTGGTTCGAGGAAAGCCAGATTCTTTGGTTTTGCTGGTGGTGGAAAAGAGGTTCAGACTCCGATTGCACGAAGTTATTACGAGTTGCATGGTGTGTATCCGTATAAGGATGTGAAGCAAGTTGTTGAAGATATGGTTCAATCACATGTACCCACGCAATATCAACAGGAAGAAATTGAGTATCAGAAGCAGCAGGTGGATATTCAGACGCAGATGCGCGATCTTCTCCATAAACAGGTGAGTGATAAACCAAGGAGAAAGGTGGTCAGAAAACCAGGCGAAGAAGAAACAGAAGAAGAGGAAGCTGAAGCAGAAGTGGAAGAAAAAGTAGTTACAAAGAAAAGAACGGTCGCACCTGAGGAAGCGTTTCAGCCGGAGCAGGTGGATATCCAGCAGCAGATGAAGGAGCTGTTGAAAAAACAAAAGACATCTCGGGTGAACCCCCCCGAGGAAGAAGAAGTCGAAGAAGAGGATAGTGAGGAGGAGGACAAAGAGGAAGGAAAAGAAGGAAAGTAACCTAGGGATATCTTTATTAAATATATTTTATTTATGGATGACTAATGGTACCGAAAAGAGTTTTCTTTACGAAAGGCGTCGGGAGGCATAAACACGAGCTGCAGTCCTTTGAGCTTGCGTTGCGTGACGCGGATATTGAGCAATGTAACCTCGTGTATGTCTCAAGCATTATCCCACCGCATTGTACGATCATCCCAAAAGACCGGGGTGAGAAAGAACTGAATGCTGGTGAGATTACCTACGTCGTGATGTCAAGGAATTCAACGAATGAGCCAAACCGGCTGATCGGTGCAGCGGTCGGTATCGCAGTCCCGAAGGATCGATCACACTACGGGTACATCTCTGAGCATCATGCGTTTGGGACTACGGGGAAGAAACTGGAGGATTACACCGAGGATCTTGCAGCAACCATGCTGGCAACAACGCTTGGGTTAGAGTTCGACCCTGACAGGGCCTGGGATAAACGGAAGCAAGAATACAAGATGAGTAGACAGATTGTTCGAACCCAAAGTATCGCGCAAACGGCTGAAGGGGATAAAAACGGGTTGTGGACTACGGTGATCGCTGCCGCGGTGTTCATGGAAAACGGCGGATGATATCGTTCGCTGACATGTTTTTTATCGAAATGTTCTGTGAAAATAGGGGTGAACGACTCGTTAATCTGTCTCTGATATTATCAGAGCATACCATGCGAGTCCACCGAACTTCTTCACACCGATATCAAAATATTCCATAACCCACCAGGAAGCTTTCTCAGGCAACGGTGAGGTGAAGTTCACCAGGTAGATATCGTGGGAGACAATGTTGGCGTCGTTATGCTCTGCTGGGGTCGGGGAGGGATCCGCAGCATTCTGAAAGGGATCGGATAACGCGATGGAACCGTTTTGGTTAATCCCGGCGACCGCAACGTAATGTCCGAGGAACGTCTGAAAGATGATCGCTTCTGAGTTGTAGAGGAGAAGGTTCAGGATGATCCCGCTATTGTTCTGAAGTTTATCGACGATGAGGGAAAAATCCGGGTTCCATATCCCTTCCACGGTGTAATGATCTTGTAAACCAGCATCCGATATCCATTGTTTTGCCCCTTTCTCAAGAAATGCCGCATGGGTTCCTGCGTACCCTTGGATAAAAGGATATCGGCAGAAATTGGTGTTGCAGTACCAAGCGAGCTGCTCAATAAGTTCTTTGGCTCCTCGTCCGTGTCTCCAGCGGGTCGCTAGATCATTGACATTGTTGAAGTTATGATCATCAAGCTTCGGCCCAGGTATTGGAGTTCCGAGTGTATTATAATTACTCACAAGAGGGTACGTATCGTTCCCATCACCAGGGTAGCCAAGCGGGTCTTCATGCTTTGAATCGAACCACCAGAATATCTCAGCCAGACTTGTCGGAGCGCAAAAGGACCATAGTCCTCCGATTAAAAGCCATTTTCCTCCGGCTTTCCAGTGATCTTGTTTTTGATCAAAATCTGGCAGACCATGCGGTGCGTAATTCGGATATACTGGAAGATAGTACCAGCCATCTTCTTGTGTTGTTTCCAATGATTTCTTAGTATGATCGGAACTCACGACGCAAACAGAAAAAGTAGAAAGTAATAAGAGGAAAAAGACTGAAGCTGAACAAATGCTTTGTTTATTCATTTTCTCCCTATATCTTTGTTATATGTGATGTACTATTTATATTATGTTTCTCTGCGTATTTTAATCAATAATCTCGAACTGCTGTTTTCTTCACATCGTCTGTTAAAAAGAATTTATATGTAAGTTCGTAATAACCCTCCCTTATGAAAGGAGAGCTGACAATGACGCAGGAGTTTGTGAAGTGGTTTGAAGAACTCACCATCAATGATGTTCCGTCTGTTGGTGGGAAAAATGCCTCCCTTGGAGAAATGATTCAGAACCTCGGCAAGAAAGGAGTCCGAGTACCTTCCGGATTCGCAATCACGGCCTATGCGTATAAATATATGATTGAGAACGCAGGCATTGATGTGAAAATAAAAGAGATTCTCAAAGATCTCGATACCCATGATGTAACGGATCTTGCTACGCGAGGTCAAAAGATACGAAATCTCATTAGAAACACCCCTATCCCTCCTGAGCTTGAGGAGGATATCAGACGACATTACCGTGAGATGGAGTTCCGCTACGGGGAAGATGTTGATGTTGCAGTGCGGAGCAGCGCGACTGCAGAGGACCTTCCTGATGCGAGTTTCGCTGGGCAGCAAGAAACCTATCTGAACGTCCGAGGGGAAGACGATCTTATTGAGAAAGTACGGGATTGCTTTGCATCATTATTTACGAACCGTGCGATTTCCTATCGGGTCGACAAGGGGTTTGACCATCTCTCAGTGTATCTGTCTGTCGGGGTCCAGAAAATGGTCCGCTCAGACCTTGCCTGTTCCGGTGTCATGTTCTCTATTGATACGGAAAGTGGATTTACCAATGCGGTGTACATCACTGGCGCCTATGGTCTGGGAGAAAACGTTGTGCAAGGAACCGTCAACCCTGATCAATTCTATGTGTTCAAACCAACGTTGATGAAAGGATTCAAACCAATACTTGAAAAGAAACTAGGATCAAAAGAAAAACGTCTCATTTATGGTACAACAGGCACCAAGCAAACAAAGGTAAGCCAAGAAGACAAAGAGAAATTCGTAATCAATGATGACGAGCTTTTAACACTCGCACACTGGGCATGCATCATTGAGGATCATTACAAGAAACCAATGGATATCGAATGGGCAAAAGACGGACAAACCAAAGAGCTGTTCATTGTCCAAGCACGTCCTGAGACAGTGCATTCGCAAAAAGATATGGCGACCATGAAGACCTATGTGCTTGATGAAAAAGGAAAGCTCCTTGCAGAAGGAGAAGCGGTCGGAAGTAAGATCGGGCAAGGAGATGTCAATGTCATTGAAGAGGCAAAGGACATCAGTCAGTTCAAAAAAGGCCAAGTCCTGGTCACAGACATGACGGACCCTGACTGGGAGCCAATTATGAAAATCGCGGGTGCTATCGTCACCAACCGCGGTGGGCGTACCTGCCATGCTGCGATTATCTCAAGGGAGCTGGGGATCCCCTGTGTGATTGGAACAGGAAACGGTACCTCTGCCATTAAGAAAGGTTCACATATCACGATAGACTGCTCTGAAGGAGTCGGGAGAATCTATGATGGGTTGCTGAAGTTCCATGTTGATGAAATAAAACTCGACCAGCTTCCACCGACCAAGACGCAGATCATGATGAACGTCGGAGTACCAGAACAGGCGTTCCAACAAGGACAAATCCCGAACAGCGGTGTTGGTCTAGCGCGAGAGGAATTCATCATTAACTCGCACATCGGTATTCATCCGTTAGCATTGATTCATTATGATGAGTTGAAAAAGAAAGCCTTAAAGGACAAAAAAATCGCTGAGGTCATCAAGAAAATCGATGAACGTAGCGTCGGCTATGAAAACAAAGTTGAGTTCTTTATCGATACGTTAGCTCGAGGAATTTCGAAGATCGCAGCAGGATTCTATCCATACGATGTGATCGTGCGGATGTCTGATTTTAAGACAAATGAGTATGCGAACCTCGTTGGTGGGTATCTGTACGAGCCTGAGGAGCATAACCCTATGATCGGCTGGCGCGGAGCCTCCCGGTACTATGATGAGACCTACAAGCCAGCCTTCGGACTTGAATGTATCGCGCTGAAGAAAGTACGCAACGAGATGGGACTGACCAACATCAAACCCATGATCCCATTCTGCCGGACACCTGAGGAAGGACGAAAGGTCATAGAAGTCATGAACGAATATGGTTTGAAACAAGGGGAAAACGACCTGGAAGTTTATGTCATGTGTGAGATCCCATCCAACGTCATTGTGGCTGATCAATTCTCAGAGATCTTCGACGGCTTTAGTATCGGGTCGAACGATCTGACGCAGCTGACCCTTGGTTTGGACCGGGACTCAGATCTGGTAGCACATATCTTCGATGAACGAAACGACGCGGTCAAACGACTCGTTTCACAAGTCATCACTGTTGCCCACAATCATCATCCAAGACGAAAGGTTGGCATCTGCGGGCAAGCACCCTCGGACTTCCCAGAGTTTGCCGAGTTCCTTGTGGAGTGCGGCATCGACAGTATCTCGCTGAACCCAGATACGGTCATCAAAACACGATTGAAGATTGCTGAGACAGAGAAACGACTGGGGAGATAAATCCCCCCTTTCTTTATCCTTTTATTTTTTTCATTTATTGCGGTGATTTTCGCTATAGAAATTGTTTTCTAAACAAGTTCCAGAGAGGAATCCTAACAGGTATTCTTTCATAGGAGCTTTATGTGTCTTATCGCGAAGGTTCATTTGGTCATCTGAAAAGTATTTAGTAGGACGACTGATTGCCCTTTCATATGAACATCGTTCCGCTCATATCTATAAAAAAAGGATTGCTTTTCGATGGCAGAGACGGAACAGCCCTTTCCATCGACGAGCTGTTTACACGCGTTGAGAAAGACACGATGCTGTACGTCCTTGACTATGACGGCCTAGAACACATAAACCCTAACCTCGATCTGTACCAAAAACTCACGGAACACTGCATCCTCTGGATCGATAATGGGCCTCGACGGATTGATGACGTGATGGATACGATTATGGCTGGTGCGACGAACATCACCTTACGAGAGAGCCTCTGGCCAGCCCTCGACATGCCTGGTGTACAGGAGCTGACCGATGACGAAATCTATCTTGATAAAACTGCTCAATACCAAGAGCAGAAGACGCTGCAACATGTCTACTCAGGGGATATCGGAACTATTCTTTTCAATGAAGAGGCACTGTACGGGGCTTTTTCAAAAGAGAGAACAGCAAATCAGAAAATATATCTCTATACAAGCTCTCTTGAGAAAATTCAGCTCTGGACCGAACAAGGCATTTCCGGTATCATCATCGATCTGAACAAAAAACAAGGGGTGGTCTGATAGATTCCGAGGCAAAAATCATTCTCGCGTTTCTTTTCAACCGCAGTGGAAAAACCGATTTAACAGAGGCTGAGCTGTATTTACCGCTCGCCATGGAATTAAGCTGGTTCTCTACAAAGGAAGCACAACAGTTCGTGAAATATGCAATGAAAAGAGAACTGGTAATGAAAAAAGATGGGATGTTATCCCCAAATTTCCCGCTTGATACAATCAAGATTCCTGTCGGTTTCACTCCTTCGAAAAAAATTTTTAACGAAACAACAGATGATAAAAAAGGAGAAGATATCATCGAGGAGATTGTCTTTCAGATTTTTGAACAAACCCATCAGGATAAAACCGAGATACAAAAGGAAATTAAGAGAGAGGGGGCAGAAAAAAACCTGCTGGCTGAAGTCGCAGCGTTGTATATCGCAAGAAAACACGGTGTCGACGTCTCTGAATGGTACTCTGTAATAGAAAAGTCTATTGTCAAAGAAAATAAAGTATGATCGGGATGAGTAAAACCCCCATGCAATGGCTTCGTCGTACACCCCAGGTGATCGGTAAGAACCCGATGCTGGTTGCTGCGAGTAACACGATCAATCCAAGGACCCCTGCGAACAGAACAACAAGTGAACAAATGAAGATCAGGGTAAAGACAACAAGCTTTTGATAGGGGATGACATGGAATTTTTTTGCAAACAGTCGTCCCATGTACAGCGTGAGAAAATACGAAAGAACCCCGCTTAAAATAAGGAACATTAACAGATACATCAACCCCACAGGCATTGCAAACGAGTCCCAGGGCTCAATCGCAATCAAATCCCTCACTGCAAGTGTGACACCGCTGCGTGCCCGTAGAATAATAAACAACATCACGGTGACTGAGAAGGTCGCTGCGGTGTTCACAGCGGAAAGAGTAACGATGGTTTGTTCCTGACTTGATTTTTGTCGTGCGTTCATTGCAAGCACGGTTCCGGTTGCTGTAGTCAGGCCAGGAATGAGTGAGACGAAAATCCCAGCTATACTGCCGGTGAGTATTGAAATAAGTGAGGATTTTTTCTCGATTCGATTCTGAATAAGTGGTTCTATCTTCTGTTCAGGTATGGCTGGTTCGGTAAATAATGAGTTGAGAAGGGTCGGTACTCCAAATAATCCTGCGAGTGCTGGAAACAAAACCGGGGCAGGTAACCCAATCGGTGACGTAAGATGAAAATCAAAGATTAGGATGCCGAATATTCCGGAGAGAACAAAGACAAAACCAGCAAACAACATCCCAAGCAGAGAAGGCAGCATTCCTGAATTCCCAAGCTCTGTGATTCGTGTTTTTTCTGTTAAAATCATGAGAATGACGATAGCGAGAAGCACCCAAATCATACCCTCTTGTATGATGGTGTACAACGATAATGGAGGACCGATGATGAACCGAAGAGGAAACAGAAGTGCTAGGCATACAAGAATCGCACCGTAACTTCCCAGGGCTGCGAGCGCAACTGCCTTGTATCCGTCTCCTTTGAGCAGGAGGCTATGCGCGGGGAGAACAGAAAGCGCGGTTTCTTCGTCTGGTGCTCCGATAAAGGTAGTTGGGATGGTGTCATGGAACGAATGTGAAATAGAAACAGAAATCATGAATCCCGCTATTAAAATCAGGATAAATTGCTCTGAGATGCCAAAGGCGAACAATGGACTGCAAAAAGCAACAATGGTGCTGGAGATTGACAGCATGATCAATGCGACATTATTCACATGCAAGCCGGGTAACAAACCAGTGATGATGCCAAGGAGCACGCCAAGTACACAAAAAACGACGATTAAAAGAAAATCCAGCATTCGCTATCCACCGCGCTTCCAAATTCCATGTGTAGCTTCTGTTGCCTTTAAAAAAAACCGGCAGGTTGTTGCATCATATATAAAGCGTGCGCCAACTGCCACCGTGTCACCTTTTAAGAATTGATGAGGGCAGGACGATTGATATGCGACCTCTATGGAATATTTCCCATCCATGCTTGTGAGAGTAAACGAAGAATCGAATAGTTGTGTGGCAATCCCGGTGATGTTGACCGTGGTATCAAGATAGTTTTCTGGATGAAGCGCAAGTTGCCAGAGAGGAAAAGAGAGGTCATGCCATTTCTGAAGAATGACGATGAGTTGTGGGTTGTTGACAACGATTTCCCATTGATTTTTGTATTGTTGTACTTCGCCAGTCGCCTGTATCGTATCCCCATATTCAATAGGAATTTCTCCTTCGATATACAGCACCACTGACTTTGTGCTGTTCTGCGTTTCTCTAATGGTGATGAGCTGGCTGCCGTACGTGATTGTTCGGTAGTCGGTGACCACGCCTTGGACGATTACTTGTTGTCCATTATAGGTTTGCAGTAGAGATAAGGGAACAAGAACAGGTTGTGAGATAAGTGATAAAAAATACAGAGCGACCAGCGATCCGATTGCAATTAGAATAATGAGATATTTGAATTTCATGTGTTTCCCCCAGACTGTAATTATAAAATAGAAAATATAGAATCTTTTATTAAATTTTCTATCATGTGTTTCTCTCTTGGTGCATGGGGAGAAAACTTTATAACGCGTGTTAATCTTCTGGCCACAATAACTGCGACTGGTGGGAGTTATGGTACGAGAAGTTGTTCTGAAAGTGTCAGAGGCGTTCCAACAAGATGTTGGGTATGGAAGAGCACGGATCGATCATCAGACACGTATGGATCTTGATCTTTCTATAGGTGATGTCATCGAGCTTGAAGGGACGAAAGTAACGGCAACGTCCGTGTGGCGGGCGCATCCTTCTGACGAGGGGAAAGGTCTCGTACGAATCGACAATCTGACCAGGAAAAACGCAGGGACAGGGTTGGGGGACCGGGTGAAAATCAGACGTGCTGAGGTAAAAGAGGCTCGAGACGTCGCACTTGCTCCATTGATGCCGGAAGGCCAGCGTATTGAATTTGGTATGGGTATTGATGTTATCATTAAGAAAAATATGCTCCGTCGACCAATCACAAAAGGCGATGAGATTATTATCCCAGGGATAGCTTTTTTTGGGAATGCGCTTCCCTTTGTTATTGTTGATACGAACCCTCATGGGATCGTGATGATCACTGAGCGTACTATTTTACATGTGAAAGAAGAGGCAGCGAAAATCATTGATGAGGAAGGACCACGGGTCAGTTACGAAGACATTGGTGGCCTGCATCTTGAGATCCAAAAAGTACGTGAGATGATTGAGCTGCCGTTGAAACATCCAGAGTTGTTTGATCGGTTAGGGATCGATCCTCCGAAGGGGGTTCTTCTACATGGTCCACCAGGGACCGGGAAAACATTGATTGCTAAAGCGGTCGCAAATGAGTCCGGAGCGAATTTCTACACGATTAATGGTCCTGAGATCATGTCAAAATTCTATGGACAAAGCGAGGAAAACCTCAGGAAAGTCTTTGAAGAAGCCCAGAAGAACGCACCATCCATTGTGTTCCTTGATGAGATTGATGCGATCGCGCCAAAACGCAGCGAGGTACATGGTGAAGTGGAACGTCGTGTTGTCTCTCAGCTGCTGACGTTGATGGATGGTCTGAAGGGACGGGGAAAAGTCATCGTCATTGGTGCAACGAACATTCCTGATGTGATTGATCCTGCGTTGCGAAGGCCAGGTCGGTTTGATCGTGAGATACGCATCGACGTCCCTGATAGAAATGGACGGAAAGAGATCCTCTTGATTCATACCCGTGGCATGCCGATTAACCCGGGTCTTGCCGAGATGTATACAGGTGAGACGATCAGTGAAGAGAAAATCTTAAATGCCATCAAACAGGGGATTAAGAAAATCCATATCTCTGATTTGCTCCGGAGCATGTTACGCTCGAAGGATAAAAATAAACGTACGGAAGTAGTCGGTAAATATCTTGATGTGATCTTTTCGTCATTCAAAGACCAACTGCCCACCTTATTCTATGAGAAAATCATCCGATTAATTGCTGATGAGATCACGAATTTATTACCCTATGATTTAGATGAATCCGAGGCGAATGTCAGTGCCGAACAGCAGATTAGTGAACGTCTGATGACGATTCGGGAGAACCCAGATGAATTCATTAAACGGATTTCAAAGGAATCTCTTCTTGATGAGATTGCGGATATCACCTATGGGTTTGTAGGAGCAGANNCCTGAGATCGATTTGGAAAAACCGATTCCAATCGAGCTTTTGGAGAAGATGGAAGTGACGTTGGATGATTTTAAGAACGCGCACCGCGGTATTGAGCCTTCTGCGTTACGTGAGTTTTTTGTGGAGATTCCGAAGATTTCGTGGGAGGATGTCGGTGGTTTGGAGGATGTCAAGCAAAGTTTGAAGGAAGCGGTGGAATGGCCGTTGTCTCAACCAGAGGTGTTCAAACGGATGGGGATTCATGCGCCTCGCGGGATTTTACTGTATGGGCCTCCTGGGACGGGAAAGACACTGCTGGCAAAGGCAGTCGCTCATGAATCAAAAGCGAATTTCATCTCCATTAAAGGACCTGAGGTGCTTAGTAAATGGGTTGGTGAAAGTGAAAAAGCAGTCCGTGAGCTGTTCAAGAAAGCCCGTCAGGTCGCACCAACAATCGTGTTCCTTGATGAGATTGATTCGATTGCGCCACGTCGAGGGACGTTTGAAGGATCGCATGTGACCGAGAGTGTAGTCAATCAATTGCTGACCAGCATCGATGGGTTGGAAAGCATGGAGGGTGTGGTTGTAATCGGGGCGACGAATCGGCCTGATATCATTGATCCAGGCTTGTTGCGGCCTGGTCGGTTTGACCGGTTGCTGTTGATTCCTGCACCGGATAGTGTTTCGCGGCTTGAGATCTTTAAGATTCATACAAAGGATATGCCGTTGGCTAAGGACGTGTCGCTTGATGAAATAGCGGAAAAGACCGTCGGTTTTTCTGGTGCGGATATCGATGCGCTCTGCCGTGAGGCAGCCATGACCGCGTTACGTGACGATATCAACGTCAAGGAAGTCCGGAAGTCACATTTTGATCGTGCGCTGGCTGAGGCACGGGGAAGTCTGACTGATGATGTGATAAAATATTATAAGAAAGTAAAAGATGATATGGGTAGCAGTATCGCCAAAAAGGATAAAAAAGAACGCGACATTCAATATATGTAAGTTAGTATAAAAAACAAGAGGGATATGATGAAAGTACTGGAGAGTGATTTGAGAGGAAAAACAGTTATGAGTGAAGAGGGCTTGTACCTCGGCATTCTGAGGAATTCACTGGTGGACGAGAGAACTGGTCAGTTGCTCAGTATTCTTGTGGAACCTTCTGAGGATATTGATCCACGGCTGTATCATCTTGATGAGGTCGGCCATTTGGTGTTTCCGTTCGAGGCCATCCGATCGGTAAAAGATGTCATTATCGTTGGTGGTAATTAAGAGGTAAACCTCTTATTTTTCTTCTTTTTTTCTTCCTGATGTTTTTCAATTTTTCAGGAGAAACTTATTCGTATAGTTGTTTTGGGGGGACCCCTTTGTTTCGTATGGAAAAGCTATAGGGATGTAGTCGCTGTTAATAAGAATAGTGACGTCAGTAGTCTTGAATGTATATGCATTTCGGACTATTTTAATATTGCCATTTTTAAAATTATAATATTAAAAAAATATTAAGATTTAAAAAATGCGTGCTACCTGTTTCCATGCGAAATCATCCCCTCTCCCGTTCTCTGATGTAACAGGAGAAAAACCTGACAAAAATTCACACAAAAATTTATTATACTGCAAACCCTTACGCCCTTACGAGGAGGCGTGTTTTATTCCCAAAGAAACAGTAAGCAGAGACATATTCAGCCATCTACTGAGCATCGAGGGATTGTTCACCGACAGAGAAGTCATGCGATCATCGTATATGCCCGAAATCCTTCCGCACCGAGAAAAGGAAATCAATGACCTTGCAAATATTTTGGTCCCAGCCCTTAAAGGAGAATCCCCATCCAATGTGTTTATTTATGGAAAGACAGGGACCGGGAAAACAGCGGTCGTCAAATTCGTTGGAAAAGAGCTGCTAAAAAAAGGCGAAGAGACCGGCAAGAAAGTCAATTTCATCTACATGAACTGCGAAATCGTTGACACACAATACAGGCTTCTGCAGAACATCGCCAACCGGTTCATTAACGAATGGAACGACCATGTCCCCTTCACCGGTTGGCCTACTGACGAAGTCTACTCTAAAGTAAAAACAATGATGGACAAAGAAAAAAGCGTTACCGTCATCGTGCTTGATGAGATCGATAAACTCAAAGGCGACGAAGCCTTGTATAATCTCACGCGCATCAATACTGAACTAGAAAATGCCCGAGTATCTGTCATCGGCATATCAAATGATTTGAAATTCACCGATTTCCTCGACCCTCGCGTGAAATCAAGCCTTGGCGAAGAGAGCATGATTTTTTTCCCCTATGATGCGGAGCAGCTCCAAGATATTTTACGAGCCAGGATTAAAACAGGCCTCAAACCAGGGGTCATCGACGAAGACGTAGTGCCCTTGTGCGCTGCATTGTCCGCTCAAGAGCATGGGGACGCCCGAAGAGCACTTGATCTTCTGCGGGTGTCCGCGGAGCTCGCAGAACGAGGCAAGGTCCCGAAAGTAACTCGATCCCATGTACGTCTTGCACAGAACAAAATCGAACTGGACCGCGTCACGGAGGTCGTCCGTACTCTTCCGAATCAATCAAAACTGGTGCTCTATTCGATTTTTATCCTTGATAAACAGAACAAGAAAGCCGGGAACACACAAGCACTCACGACCGGTGAGGTCTACGATGTGTACCGGGAACTCTGTAAAAAAGCAAGGTACAACTGCTTGACACAACGAAGAACCGCTGATCTCATCTCTGAGCTGGATATGCTTGGCGTCATCACAGCTCGGGTAATTTCTAAAGGTCGTCATGGCCGAACCACGGAGATCCAGATGTCCTCTTCATCCTCCTCTAAAGATTTACTCACCGTTCTACAAGAAGACGACATGTTCAAGGAGCTGGGGAACTACAAGATGAAAGGACAAGCTCGTCTCACCGTCTAAGGTGATATACAAGACTCTCAAATAGTAAGGAGTTAGGTTATGCATACGGTTCTTCATCCGTCCGCGTCCGATGCATTGCATTTTATCAAAGAACATCATTCCTCCAAAGCAGAGAAAACCATGCTGCTAGTGATGGGGGAATGCATGGTGGACTATCACGGGCGCGCAAAATCATTGCTGGACTGGGGCGAGCGTCTCATCATGATTAAGCAGGATGGGACCGTGTTGGTCCATCAGCCGGTGATGCGCGAACCGGTGAACTGGCAGCCGACCGGCAGCATCACCGAATTCAAAACAAAGGATGATCATCTCATTCTCAACTGCCGGCATCTCAAGCCTCCTGAGAAGATGAAAGTGACTTTCCGGCAACTCAAACTGGTGACTGCGACATCGCTTGTGGACCGCGCAAATCTCGTTATCGCTGGGATGGAAATCGACGTGGTCAACCAAATCGTAAGTGATCCCTCCATCATCGAAGACGGCCTGCGAATCGTAAAACGTGAAAAACCAGTGAAAACCGGGTTCATTGATTTATACGGATTTGACAAAGATCATGTGCCCGTGGTCATTGAAGTGAAACGAAGCCTTGCAACGATTAGCTCTGTCCATCAACTTCGTATGTACGTGACCGACATTAAAAAAGACAGAAAGGAGCCGAAGGTCCGTGGCATCCTTTGCGCGCCGCGTATCCCGGATATGGTAAAAAAACTCATTGAGGAACAGGGTTTGGAATGGCGAGAGGTCGAGCGAAAAGTAATTTTACCAGACGATCGACAGAGGACGTTAAAAGAGTTTTAATATTAATAAGACAAGAAATAGTTACCTGTATACTCTTATTATAATAATGGCAACTCCCCAGTCACCTGATCAATGAGATTACTCGGCGCAGGGCCAATCCCCAGAACCGTCTGGGTCCCCTCTGGAATTTCCGTATGCCCCGCATCAGAAATGAGTGATGTACAGATGCCCAGATTCTCCGCTTTTTCTTTCAACGGAAAAAAGTCATCGAGGCACTCAACCTTCACCACGACTTTTTTCGCTCCCTCCCGCTGCCATTTCGAAAACCACTCCGACTTGTTCTTCTTCGTCAGAAGCGTACAGTCCACCGCCGCATGAGATGCCTGCGCAGCCAGCTTGCCTGCAGAAAGCACAAGATCAGAACGAGTCACAATCACCAGTTTATATTCAAAATCGCTTTGCTTTTTCTTCTGGGGGCTCATGTTTTTTCATCTCACGATACGATTCTTTTCGCCATTTCTCACCCAGTTCATAAGCTTTCGTAAAATCAAAGATTCCTTTCACCATCAATGTTTTCTCACCAGACTCGACATGTTTCAAAGGGACACCTAAAAACAACGTTCCTGCTTTGATAATCAACACATCATGGTCAAACGATACGCTCTCCCCTATTTTTTTCCCTGAACCATCAACAACAAACTTACAGATCATCGAAGGATCAACATTCTCGATAGGTTTCTGCGTTTCAGTCTCGTCTTTTTTCTTATTAAAAAAGAATATGTTACCAATATATGCTGAAGTCATCAACACAATATTAATTATCAAAACCATAGCGCCCTGTAATACCGTGTTTATTATAAATCTTTGTTGATATTCTGAAAAGCAATGGACGAATACGATGTCGCGGTTGTCGGCGGAGGACCAATTGGATGTTATGTCGCAGAACAACTCGCATTAAAAGGACGAAGGATCGCGGTTTTCGAGGAGCACAATACAATCGGAGAACCAACACATTGCGCAGGCCTTGTCACCCAACGCGTGCTTGATATTACCAAATGTTCTCAAGACGCGATAGTTCAAAACACGATTTACGGAGCAATCATTCACAGCCCTGCAGGCGCCCTCCTTACCATCGGCGGTAACAACATCCATGCACTAGTCATAAACCGTCAAAAATTCGATGAACACATCGCACAAAAAGCATTGAACGCAGGAGCTGCGATTCTGCGAAATCATAAAGTCATCGCTGTAAAAAAACAACGCTCAGTTATCACCCTCGACATACAACAAGATGAACAGATGACGCCTGTTCACAGTCAGCTCCTCATCGGTGCAGATGGCGCTCATTCACACATACGAGACAGCTTCGGGTTCCCTCAACCAATCGAAAAGTTACACGGCATCAGCGCAGAACTCTCGGATTCTACCCTTGACCCGAAATACGTCCATATCTTCGTAGGCAGCACCATCGCTCCAGGTTTTTTCGCTTGGGTCATCCCTACTAACGTACAAGGCACCACCGCACGCATCGGACTGTGCATCGGAAAACACAGCACGCATCCCCTGCAATACTACTACACCGCCCTGCTTCAACAACCACTGCTACAAGGGACTACCGTCATGAAACGATTCGGAGGGACAATCCCGTTAGGCCCGCTGAAAAAAACTGCTGTTGATCAAATCATGCTTGTCGGAGACGCAGCCGCGCAAGTAAAGCCAACCTCGGGTGGCGGCATCTACCCCGGTTTACTCTGCGCAACACATTGCAGCATCATCGCTGAAGAAGCATTCCAAAAACAGCGCTTCGATGAAAAATTCTTACGACACTACCACGCAGGATGGACAAAAGAAATCGGCCGAGAGCTCTCCCTTGGGATGAGATTCAGAAGCATCTTTTCCCATCTGACCGACAGGCAATTCAACAAATACATCGAAAAACTCGGTACACAAAAAACCATTGACACCATCAACACCTATGGCGATATCGATTACCCCTCACGCCTTGTGCTTCCACTTCTAACAACAATGCCCTCTCTGCTCTCTCTCACTCCAACAATGTTGAAACACAAAAACAAGTAAGATTATTTCTTCTTCTTTGTTGACGACGGTGGCGGAGGCACATAATACTCTTGCCCGCTATAATCCGAAGGTTCGTTATCCTCTGGTTCGAACAGTTTTCGTTTCCCTCTCCGNNACGCAGGTAAGGACCGATGGTTGTCCTGTGACACTCCCATTAAAAGAAAGCTCAACGTAATCCCGGCCGTCATTAGTCGTTCCGATTATCAACGGTCGCCCGGTATCTTCACTTGCATTGATGTCGATACCTCGCGGGAAGATGATTCGATACGTCACCGTCTGATTCGCCATCCCCTGCAGTGTAAACTGTTGTGGGCGAACTGAAAGATCCGCAGGCCATAACGAAACATTGAACCCGACCATGTGCACCTCATTGGCATAATTGGAGACAACAACAGACACCACATCATCCATTGTAGAGATGTCTCCATCCCATCCAAGGGAGTTCTGATAAGATGTTCTGTCGATGGTGCCCTTCACCTTCAACCCATTGAAGACATCAGACAACCTCTGTTGGAACAACGCTGTTTTCTGTGAGAGAAACGCAGTTATCTGACCTTCGCTAAAGACATTTTCATTGACGCAAAGGCGGAATGCATCCGCGTTCAAAAAGGAGATATTTAGCTTTGGGGAAAGCCACAGATCATCTGAACGTCTGATGACATAGAGGTTATCATCCTCTCTCATCTTCATAGACGCTGTCAACTCAGTTTTCCCTGAAAAGACACTGGGGATGTTCAGGTCCATCTTCGCTAGCTCGATAACGATGTACGTCTCAATATGGTCCGTGGAATATGGTGGACTAGGCTGCACATCTGAGGTAAAAGCCCCGGAAATAGGGGTCGTTTTATTCCAGAGATACCTTGTTTGTCCATCGAGAGTGATGTTATTGGGGAGAAGTAACATGATTGTATAGGGGTACATGATTCCATCAAGCCTTGCACCGAAGTTCACATCCTCTGAGGCGATCGAAGCGTTAGCCCCTGCGTTTATCAAACCAAGAAAGGCTCGCGCAGGCATCTCACAGATTCGCAAATCGATATCAGAATCTTCAAAATTCACTCGTATCGCGGGTTCATCATCCATATGGGCGATGTCATAGGGTGTTGAACAATTGGTCGTGGACTCTGCATCCCAACTAAATGAAAGACTCAGATTTTGTTGAAACGAAGAATTCTCAAGAAGAGGTGTTGTCTGTTGCTCGATAGGATGTATCGTGTTTTCAAAAAAATTCTCCCAGGTAAATAATCCATTCTCAATAAACAAACGCAATCCATCTGCTGGGATGCTTCCTAACCCGGTGACGAACGCAGGAAGCACATTATAATTTCGAATGTCTACTTTTCTTAATATCATAGAATCAATAAAAGTAATATCCGTCACTGTTCTCGTATCAAAGATATAATCAAGAGAAATATCCTGGGTTTCTGATACAGTGGTTGTCGGATTTTTCGACTGCATTGATATCGTCGCATCGATTCCTCCATCAGTACCGGTCGAATTCCGCACTACCCATTGCACCGTATTTGTCTCAGGATTCGTGTCCGCCGTGTTGGCGTACACCAGCGTCATCGTGCTAGGCAGGGAAAACACAAATGATGTATTCCACCCGTGTGCTGCAGACAGATCAAAAGAATACGCAACCGTTGCACCCATGTCGAGGACACCATTGATAAAATCTGTCAGATTCAAAGAACCGTTGTACCTGAAAAATGCTGCAGTGAGATTTACTCGGAACGTGTCGATAAAATACGGTTTTTCATAGGTTGGGATGGTGTTCATCGTGTCAACATCCGCATTGGCAAACGCTGTTTCGATCTGTGCTTTGACCGAGTCATGAAGACGCAGCATGATCGCTCCCATGATAATTTGGTTGCTTGATGTCATTTCCTCAATCGCTTGTCTCGTATATCTTGTATCAAAAACATCGATACTATTGACAATCATCTGCGCCTGCACGGCCAGTTGAGATCCTGAAACAAAACTACAGGTAAGAGTCGTTTCAACATTATCCTCTGATGATGATTGTGCCAGTGTCATTGGAACACACAGCGAACATGTCAACAAAAGAACAGTTATCACTATCGGGTACTCTACACATCGTCGCATCGCATCCTCACTTCCTAAAGAATTAAGCAAAAACTCTTATAAAAACTTTCTTACGAAATCACTAAAAAGACTTGGACCATTTACGGTGCCGCCTTATGTTTATACTTGGGGGAACCTCAGCAAAAAACATTGCAACAAATCTAGCGAACCGACTTCAACAACCACTAGTACATACCACCTACAAACGGTTTCCTGATGATGAATTTTACGTCCGCCTCCATGATAACATCGCAGGTCAGGACGTGCTCATAGTACAAACCGCGTATCCTGACACAAAAATTGTCGAACTCTTCCTGATACAAGATGCAGTACACGATGCAGGTGCGAAGACCATCACCGTCATCCTCCCCTATTTTGGTTACAGTAGACAAGATAAAAAATTTGAGGAAGGCGAAGCGATCAGCGCCAGAGCCATTGCACAACACATTAGCATGAACGTTGACTGCGTCATCACCGTTGATCCCCACAAGGATCATGTTCTGAAATTCTTCACGGTTCCAGCATACAGCTGCACAGCCGTCTCTACCATTGCCCAGTACCTAAAGGATAAAAACATTGATTTCGTCCTAGCCCCCGATAAAGGCGCAAAGGAAAGAGCGAAAGAAGCAGCCGCACTCATCAACTGCGAGTACGATTTCCTTGAAAAGACACGCATCGATGGTTCGACCGTAAAAATAACACCTAAAAAACTTGATGCCCGTGGTAAACATGTTGCCATCATCGATGACATCATCTCCACTGGCGGTACCATGGCACATTCCATCAAGGAATTAAAAAAACAAGGTGCGGCTTCGGTCTCAGTCGCCTGCACTCATGGGTTATTCGTGGGTGGCGCAAAGGAAAAACTCCTCGCTGCAGATTGCGATGAGATCATTTCAACTGATACAATAGAAACGGAGTATAGCAAAGTCAGCGCCGCTGAATGTATCGCAGAAACCCTCCTGAAAACAACCAGAATCATAAAAAATTAAGGAGATTCTTTTGGAGATAAGTTATTTATAAGACCATCAATTTACGGTTGTAACCAACCGAGGGTAAAACCTATGCGGAAACGAGCACAATTTAAAATGCCTATGCAATCAGAATCGGTTCCATCGTCGCAACCAACATCGGTCACAACCGTCCCAGAACGAAAACGCTTTCGCGTAAAGAAAAACTGGTGGATTGGGGTCACGCTGATAGCGATATTCTTCTTGGTCCTCTTCATGAACTCCTATTTCAACATCGTCTCAAACGTGAACATAAACCAAGATGGAACAACCCTTACAGATACCTACTATCTATCAGGTCCTGACCCGTACTATAACATGAGGCTCGTAGATAATACCGTTCAAACTGGTCGCTTTCCCTATTTCTCATCCAGTGATCCTCTCCTTGCGTATCCATTCGGAAAATCAGGAGGGCGCGCCCCATTACTCGTTATGTCTGCGATTGGTTTTAGCAAATTGCTCACTCCGTTTATGAGCGAAGCAGACGCTGTAGGATATGCCATGCAATTTGTTCCAGCGCTTTTCGGAGCCTTACTTGTCTTCCCTGTCTATTTCATCGGAAAAATCTTATTCGGCAAGAAAGCAGGTCTTGTCGCTGCACTTTTAATCGCTCTTATACCTATCCATATCAGCTCAGGGCACGGATCTGCATACGCCCTGTTTGACCATGACTCCTTCAACCTCCTCCTGTACTTCCTGACGTTTGTATTCTTACTTAAAAGCTTCAAAGAAAAAGATACTCTACGGCGGGTTCTGTACGCACTCCTTGCAGGTATCCCACTAGCTGCCCTTTCCATGGTTTGGGTAGAAGCACAGTTTCTCTACACAATAATCACTGTCTATGCGGTCGTTCAACTCATCATCGACCTTTTCACAAATAAAGTGGAAGAAGGATTCGTCATGAGCGTTGCTATCGCGTTGTTCACTGGTTTTTTCGTCTCATGGCCGATCTCCTATGCAGGTGGTGTCCTCTTGGATCTCCCCTTTTTCTTAGCACTTGGTGTCCTGGTCTTCGGTGGTCTCTGTATCCTGTTCAAAAGAAAACAGATACCTTGGGTTCTTTCCCTCCCAGTTGTCGCTGTTATTGGTGTCGGCGCTGCTGGTTTCCTGTATATCGTCTATCGTTTCCCAACCCTCGTCTCCATTTTCACACCATTTAGTACCATTGCAAATGTCATTTATGGTGCTGGAATTTATGGGGGAAAAGTATCCATGACGATCGCAGAGGCAGGAACATACAATATGAGTAGGACGGTCATGTCCTATGGGCCTGCGTTATACTGGCTTGCCTGGGCTGGTTTTGTTTTCCTTATCTATCAATATGTGAAGCAGAAAGGACGTCGGGATTATCTCATGATCATTACCCTGTTCGTCATCGACCTCTGGTTGACTTCGACCGCTGGTCGTTTCCTCAATGACATGGTGCCTCTGATCGCTCTGCTTTCGGGATGGATTATTTGGTACCTCATAAGCAAGATTGATTACAAGCAAATGGCTCGAAACATACGGAATGCTGGTGGTGGTTTCCGAGGCATACGAAAAGGATTGAGGATCTATCATGTCTTCGGGGTTCTCTTTATCGCTTTTCTTATCTTGATACCGAATGGGTACCTCGCACTTGATGCAGCAGTACCCTCAGCGGCATCAAAAAACGGCACGAGTAATCTGAAATATGATTTCTTCGGTAAAAATCATTCCTCTGCGTTTGGTTCAAGTACCTACAAAGAGCAATACTGGGTTGCCGCCTACCAGTGGTTAAACAAACAAGATACGAACATCACCGAACCTATGAAACGACCGGGATATATCTCCTGGTGGGACTACGGGTTTTATGAAGTCGCGGTCGGAGGACATCCAACGGTTGCAGACAACTTCCAAGATGGGATTCCACCAGCGGCTAATTTCCATACCGCAAAAAGCGAGAAAGAAGGTGTCGCAGTCTGGATTGTTCGTATATTGGAAGGAAATCGAAAAGATAACAACGGAGTGGCTTTCTCTGATTCGGTCATCGCCGCTCTCCAGAAACATCTGGGGAATAACAATACGACCCTGGTCACTTCCTGGATGCTTAATCCTGCGCTTTCTCCTTCCCAGAACAAACCAATCGGAAATCAGTACGACCGAAATCTCAGTAAAATGCTCCTCGTTGGTGAGCAATATCCTGAGAACGCGTATTATCATGACATTGTACGATTACTAAACAATACATTAACAGATGAGCAAATCACCTGGTTGTACCATGACATTCAGCAAGCGACCGGATACAGTATTCGATATTACGGGGTGGAAGGGTACGATGAGCAGATTTTCAACATCTTCGCGTTCCTTGGTGATCAAAGCAATATCTTGACCGGACTTCGAACCACTGGAAAGCAATTCTATAATCCTGAGGACGACTTTATCCAGGTTGTCTATACCGGGTACACGGTCAACACCGATGGGTCTCAGGGTGCTGATGGTCAATGGACCGCACAGGAACTCAACAGCATGCCTCACGCACAGCGAAACCGTGTGGCCATCACGGGAACATCAACTGTGTACAAAGCGGATTATTTCAATACTATGTTTTACCGGACCTATGTAGGAACCCCCACTCAAAAAGATTCAGGTGGGAATTATCAAATCCCCAAACAACAGATTCCCTGCTACGCGATGAAGCATTTCATCCCAGCCTATATTTCACCATACCCATACTATGGACAGGGGAGAAGCGCAGTGGTCATCGCGAAATACTATGAAGGGGCTTTCTTCAACGGCTCGATTTCTTGCAATAATACCCCGCTTCCCTATGTGACTGCAGCCGTACTTGATGAATTTGGCTTCCCGCATGATTATATGGCGGCCGATCAAAATGGAAGCTTCAATCTTTTAGCACCTGGTGGGAACATCACATTGCTTTTCAGCTACGCCAACGATGTTTTCCTGAAAACCATTAAGTTTAACAGCACCAGTAATATGTTGTATGCGCCGGTCACTGATGCAGAAGCCATGCGTCTGAACGGCTCGAGATATTCACGAACTTTCAGCATTAATGTAAACCTCTCGACCCTCGAAGGGTTTGTGTATCAGGATAACAACAATAATAAATCCTACGAACCCACCATTGACACGCCATTATCTGGAATCAACGTCCAATTAAATGATTATTATTTCGGTAGAACCGTACCATCGGTGACAACCGATGAACTAGGACACTACATCTTCCGGAATTTATACCCAAGTAAATACAATCTCTCTGCAGTGGAAGGAAACTATACCCTCCTCAACAGACAAGGCATCAATATCGAACCTGGTAATAACACTTATAATATTTCAAAGCCAAAACAATCTGGAATCAAAGGGGTCGTCTATCAGGACTCGAATGGCGATAAGAAATACACCACTGGTGAAGAAGAAAGCGGTGTACAAATCCAGCTTACCTACACCAAACTCAATGGAGCCCAATTATCGGTCACCAATGCCACCACTGGTGCCTCAGGCGCCTACGCCTTCCCGTCATTAGTGCCTGGAGAATACGCCTTAAATGCGACAAAAATCAATACGTCCAGTGGATATCTTGATTTCCTCACCGAGCAAGCAGTCACCCTTACTGCGAACAGAACATCCTGGGTGAATATCTCGCTTACCTATGCACCCGTCGCAGTCAGTGGACATACCTTGTATGAGACAACACCAGTCTCTGGAATCCCAATCACATTCGCACCGGACAAATCCGTAGCTAACAATACTGCGACCAAACAAAGCACCGCGACATCGAATGCACAAGGGGTCTACACTGTAGCACTCATCCCAGGGACCTATAATGTCACTGTTAAAAAGACAGAAGGAGCAACCACAGTGTATACGTTTACAGGAAAACTCCTCCTTCACATCGGAGAAGGTACTGCATCGAATAATATCTCTTTAACGAAAGTATCGGTGACGGTCAATGGAAGTGCAACCTACAATGGTTCAGGAAAAGCAAACATGACCATTTTCTTCGCCAAAGACCTCAACATTCAGAATAATACTGCAATCACCACCAGTGTGAAAACCAAAGCCAACGGATTATATACCATCGAACTTACGCCAGGTTCCTATAATATGACCGTCGAAGAGCGTATCAATGAAAGCGGACAGAATGTCACCTACCTCAGCACCGGGCGGATTGCAGTGACCAACGGTGATGCACCCAGAGTCTTTAACATCATTCTGACACGAGAACAATCAACTTAAGTAAGGAGAGGAGAGGCCCCTCTCCACCACATTTTATTTAATGCTTCTCTATATACTACCTCTGATGTTGAATCTAGAGGACGGGACAAAGGCGGTTCAGTTCGCACGACAGGTCATCAAGGATTATGTCCAACAGACGAAGAACTCGATACCAGCTCTTGGATCGTTGTTTCAGGAAAAACAAGGGGTTTTTGTCACACTTCATACGTACCCCGATCGTGAGTTACGAGGTTGCATTGGCATTCCTCTCCCCGTCATGTCGTTACAATCTTCGATTCTCGAAGCAGCTCAATCCGTCACCCAAGATCCGAGATTTCCACCCTTGCAGGAAGAAGAACTAGATGCGATACTCGTAGAAATCACCATACTGACAAAACCACAACTCATTAAGGTAAAAGAACCGAAAGACTATCCTGTACATATCGACATCGGGCGTGACGGGTTAATTGTGGAACACGGTTTTTATAAAGGATTATTGCTCCCTCAGGTCCCTGTCGAACAAGCATGGGAAAAGGAAGAGTACCTCTCCCATACGTGTATAAAAGCAGGATTGCCCCCTGATGCATGGTTTGATAAAAGCACGAAGATTTCAAAGTTCCAGGGCCAGATTTTTACTGAAATAAAACCCCATGGGCCTATAAAGGAGACACACCTAGATGGATTTCACAGTTGAAGGAAAAATCTATCGCAACGGATCATTTGAGCAAGCCTGTCTGGGTATTGAAAAAGGAAAAATCATTGAAATAAAAAAAACCCTGAAAGGAGACACTCACCTCAATGTTGGTACCAAACTCATCATTCCTGCTGGTGTTGACCTTCATGTGCATTTCCGTGACCCTGGTTTTCCCCATAAAGAAGATTTTTCGACTGGATCAACAGCAGCTGCTTTTGGCGGGATTTCCTGTGTCTTTGATATGCCTAATACTCAACCGCAGACCATCAGCACACAGACACTGAGAGATAAGACACATCTTGCGTCACAAAAAAGCTGTGTCGATTTCGGCCTCTATGCCGCGGTAAGCGATGAGAATATCGGAAGGCTTGCAGAACTTTCCACGTTATGTGCTGGTTTTAAAATATTTTTAGGAAGCAGCACCCATTCTCTAAGACTAAGCCCACAAAATCTCAGGGTCGCATTAGTAGAAACAAATCGAACAAAGAAGATAACCCTCCTGCATGCAGAAGATGAGCATTGTCTTAAAGCAAATAAGGGTCTAGAGCATAGTCTTGTTGATCATCTGCGCTGTCGATCAGCGGAATGTGAAGAAGCCGCGGTTAGGGCAATCATTCAAAACTCTTATGACCTTTCTTCTCCAATTCACATCTGTCATCTCTCATCCTGTGAAGGCTTCGAAGCGCTTCGCAAACGACCAACAAACATGAGTGTCGGAGTCACTCCTCATCATCTGTTCCTCGATGTTCATAGTCTGAATACAAAACCTGCATTCTATAAGGTGAATCCTCCGATCCGATCGAGTTTTGATCGTGATACTCTCTGGTATGGCATCAACAATAAACTCATCGATATCTTCGAATCAGATCACGCACCTCACACAGAGGAAGAAAAAAACGTTGATTTTGACAATGCCCCATCAGGGGTTCCTGGGGTTGAAACCCTCTACCCCCTGTTCCTGGCTGCGATGAAAAAAGGACAGCTCACTCTTGATACTCTCCTGGCTCTTCTCTGTGAAAAACCTGCGCAGCTCCTTCGTCTCTCTAAAGGAAAAATAGAGATCGGCCGGGATGCTGATTTCATCGTGGTAGATTTGAAAAAAACCGAAGTCATCACCGCTGAGCATCTCCATTCGAAGTGTGGCTGGACACCATTTGAAGGATTCCCCGCGGTTTTCCCAACCATGCTATTTATCAGGGGAGAAAAAGTAATAGACGACCATCAAATACTCGTAAAACAAGGATTTGGAAAGTGTGTTGGAGTGTAAGGCATGCTTGATTTCCTACCACAATGGTTCCAGATTTTCTTTTTTTCCATGGTACCATGGCTTGAGGCACGATATGTTATACCGCTTTCGATGCTGCAATATGGCTGGGAATGGTGGCAGGCTTTCCCTCTGGCGATTGCTGGGAATATATTGCCAATCCCCTTCATCCTCCTCTTCTTCAGGTATGTTGAAAAATTCCTCCGGAGGTTCCCGTTTTGGGTAAAGATAATGGACTGGCTGTTTGCCAGGACACGAAAGAAAGCAGATGAGAAAATCAGCAAGTATGAATATCTGGGTCTCTTTGCGTTTGTCGCCTTACCCGTCCCCTTTACTGGTGCTTGGACTGGTGCGTTAATCGCCTATCTTTTTAATTTGAAATTCTCCCGGTCTCTCCTTGCAATCTTTCTTGGCCTTATTTTTGCCGCGGCAATCATGATCGTACTGACGATTTACATCAGTTGGACACTTACATATCTTGGTATCAATATCTAAGGAGAAAATATGGAAGAAAAACTCAAGCGTCTTGCCCATCAGATTGTCGAAAAAATAAGTAAAGAAGTAAAAAAAGAGTCTCGGAATAATTTCTATAAACTAGGGAAAACCGTTGGTATCGGGGCTGATGGTTCGCCAACCTCTTACATCGATCTGGTCGCAGAGGATGTAGCAATCACAATTTTAGAAAAATCAGACATAAAAGTAAATCTTCTCAGCGAAGAGAAAGGTTTTGTGGATTTCGGTGGGACCTGTGTATTCGTGCTAGACCCTGTCGATGGTACTCGTAACGCGTATCGAGGTATCCCCTTCTATTCTGTCTCATTAGCAATTGGGACATCAAAGATAAGTGATATTGAATATGGGATTGTAAAAAACATCCCGACCGGTGATGTCTTTACAGCAGAGAAACATGAAGGTGCGTTCCTGAACAACACTCGAATCAGAGTGTGCGAGATGCCTTCAGCCGAGATGCTTTCCTCGATATCCCTGGGCAAGATATATACTCCCCGAGCTGGCGTGTTATCAAAAAAAGGCAATGTACGCTCATTCGGCTCTGCATCCTTGGAGCTGTGCTTGGTTGCTATCAGTGCTCTTGATTACTATTTCGTTGGAAAGGACATTCTTCGCGTCGTCGATATCGCTGCAGCAACCCTGATTGTCCGTGAAGCAGGCGGTGTCGTCAAAACGATGACTGGCGATGAGCTTGACATGGAGTTTGACTTAGTAGGACGAACCAGTGTCCTTGCTGGATGCTCAGAGGCATTACTCAAAGACCTACTCCCAAAGGCATAAAACATAAATACATCTGGTGTTCTCTTCCCTCACAATGACCATCGCAGGCACCATCATCGAACTGGCAAAAAAAAAGAAACTTCATTTCGCGCTCCTTGACCCTGATAAACAAAAACCAGAGGTAGCCGGACAGATTGCGCAGACCGTCACTGATGCAGGAAGTAGTGCGATTATGGTTGGTGGATCAACTCTTATCTCTCAGAAACAGGTTGATGAAACCTGTCAGGCGATCAAAAAAAATTCAGATCTCCCCGTCATCCTCTTCCCTTCTGGTGCGAAATTCCTCAGCAAGTACGCTGATGCAGTGTTCTTCATGAGCCTTCTGAACTCAAATAATCTAGGGTACGTGATCAGGGAACATGTCAAAGGAGCACCTTTTGTGAAACACTCAGGGCTTGAGCCAATTTCCATGGGATATGTGATCATAGAACCAGGGATGACGGCAGGACGTATCGGAGAAGCGGATTTGATCAAAAGAAACGATCTTCAAACCGCGGTGGGATATGCCCTGGCCACAGAATATTTTGGTATGAATTTTTTCTACATTGAAGCTGGCTCTGGAGCTCCCGAACCGGTGCCTAATGAGATGATTCAGGCGGTGAAGAAAAACACATCGATCCCCCTCCTCATCGGTGGTGGCATCCGAGACCCGGACACCGCTAAAGAAAAAGCACGTGCAGGAGCAAACATTATCATCACGGGTACTGCCATTGAAAAAGATGCCCATTTCAAAGCAACACTCGCTCATATTATACGAGCGATAGAAGGTCTGTAAGATATGAGATATTTTGTGAGTATCGGAGGTGCCTCCGGTAGTATCTATGGAATCAGACTGCTCCAAGAACTTACCAAGAGGGGTCATGAGGTCTATCTTGTCGTTTCTGAAGGTGCAAAAAAGATCATGCAACATGAAACGACGTATACATGTACTATCCTTAACGCACAAGCTGATGTTGTCTATGACAACGATGATTTATGCGCAGGCCCAGCGAGTGGGTCGTTCCCTCTTGATGGAATGATAGTTATCCCCTGTAGCATGAAAACACTCTCTGCTATTGCCCATGGGTTTGGAGAGACATTAACGTCTCGGGCAGCAAGCTGTTGTATGAAGGAAGGAAGAAAGTTAATACTGGTTCTTCGTGAGACGCCCTTGGACCTCCCGGGGATTACCAACATGCTCGCGGCAAAAGAAAGCGGGGCAGTCATCCTGCCAGCCATGCCCGCTTTTTATCACAAACCAGAACGAATCGAGGACCTTATTGATTTCATCGTTGGGAAAGTCTTCGACCAGCTCGGCCTCCAACACTCCCTGTATAAACGATGGAAATAATCAAAGGTGTGACCAATGGAAATTACTGCATGTCCTGTCTGTGGAAGTAAAAACATCGGAATTGGGACCCTCGGTGATGGGATCATCTCTGGGTTATCCTCATGGAACGAGGTGTGTAAGGAATGTGGATATCAAGGAGCGTCTCTTATCTTTGAATCTGAATCTCAATATCATAAATTCTTAGAAGCGCTTTCGTTTCAGAAAAAACAGGTAGAAGCACAAACGAAGGAAACAAATGAAGGGAAACCTGAACAAGAGTTAGAAGAAAAAACATCGGTACATTCGATAAAAAAGAGTTATGCCTTTGAATTTATCGTCTCTGTTGTGCTTACGATTGTTTTTTTCATCATCCTATCTAGCAGTAATTATTTTGGAGTTTATTCTGGTCTTTTATCCCAAAACAATCTCGGTGCTCTCTTTGGTTATCTTCTTGGCAGTTTCGTAGGGGTGATTCTTTTTTTCTTCCTTCTTATCGTGTTGGGAGAAACACTCTATCGGAGCATACCTGGAAAGAAAAAATAATCTGTTATTCTTCGCACAGTTGGATAAAATTTTTAAAGATCTGCTCTCCGAATTGCGTATGCTCTACCTCGGGGTGAAACTGCAGACCGTAGAACGTTTTCTTCTTATGTCGCATCGCTTGGATGGTACAGTTTTCGCTTTCCCCAAGTTTCATAAAATCCTTAGGAAGGGTGGTCACCTCATCGTTGTGGGATTCCCATACGATTGATTTTTTTAGCACCCCGGTAAATAGGGGATCCTCTTCGACGCAGAGGGTAAGTTCAATCTGTCCAAACTCAGGTGCCTTCGAAGGTTTGACCTTCCCACCAAAATGACGTGCCATAAATTGATGGCCTGCGCAGATCCCTAGAATCGGAAAATCAGCATTATCGAGATATTCCGCGCAATTCCCAAGCGTGCCATCCAGTCCAATTCGCGGTGCCCCGCCTGAAAGGACAAGACCGTGTAAGTTTTCTTTCAATAATTCCTTCAGCAGTGTTGTGTTTGGTACGATGCGAGTCTCAACCTCGAGGTCGCGGAGCGTTCGCCATTCACGATGCGTCCATTGTCCACCATTATCGATAACATTGATGCGTACCATGCTGGTTATTCCCACTCGACTGTCCCCGGAGGTTTGTTGGTCACATCATAAACGATGCGATTCACTTTCTCCTGAAGGGTATTGGTAATTTTTGTTGAAATCCTGTCAAGCACGTCATGAGGAATCGTGCTGTAATGGCAAGTCATCGCATCGACACTCTGTACAGCACGGATCGCGATCGTGTTCCCGTATGCTCGTTTGTCACCATGCACTCCTACGGTTTTTATGGGAATTAGCACCGCGAAATACTGCCAGGGTAGTTCCATGAGCCCTTGTTCTGCCGCTCGTTCGATTTCCTTTTCAACGATATCGCATGCTTCTCGCACAAGTCTGGTGCGCTCTGGGGTCGCTTCACCAATGATTCGAATGGCAAGCCCAGGGCCAGGGAATGGTTGTCGTTCTGAAACCTGGATCTTCATCGCTCGAGCGACTTTGCGTACTTCATCCTTATAGAGATCGCGAAGTGGTTCAACGAGTTTCAATTTCATATCCTTGGGTAATCCACCGACATTATGATGGGATTTAATCGTATCACGCAGACCGCCACCTGATTCAATCCAATCAGGTGCAATTGTTCCCTGCACGAGGTAATCGATTTTTTCATTTCGTCCGACCGTTTCGAAAATTCTGATGAATTTTTCCCCGATGATCTTCCGTTTTTTCTCTGGGTCTTCAACCCCTCTTAACGCTTGATAATACTCTTTACTTGCTGTAATGAACCGATAATTCAATCCAAGGTCTTCCATCATTTGTTTGACTTGTTTGGATTCATTCTTCCGCATGTAACCAGTGTCGACATGCACAGCGATCAACTGTTTTCCAATCGCCTTGTTGATTAACGCAGCGCAGACCGAGCTATCCACTCCACCAGAAAACGCGATCAGGGCCTTCCCCTTGATTTCTTTCTGAAGACTTACAATTGTTTTATCAATGAATCTCTCTGCATGAAACATTTGATAAACCTCTATTTTGACACTGCTTTTTCCCGCATTTTTTTCCGGTAATCATGCAATTTTCTCTGTAATTTTATATCTTTCACCGCAAGGATTTCGACTGCGAGCAATGCCGCATTCTCCCCCCGATCGAGGCCGACAGCTCCAACAGGGATCCCTGGCGGCATTTGAATGATAGACAGAATAGCATCAAGGTTGACTTTCCCGCTGACAGGAACACCGATTACAGGTTTGATCGTATGGGCAGCAATAATCCCAGGTAACGCAGCCGACAGACCAGCGATTGCTATGAAAATATCAGCATCGTTTTTTTCAACGATTTTTTTTAGCAGTTCTGGGGTTCGATGTGCGGAAGCAACTTTTATATCATAGGGGACTCCAAAATCCTCAAAGACCGATTTGGCTTTTTCTGCGACAGGCATATCGGAAGACGACCCCATGATGATCTGAATTTTCATAGTCTCACATCAGGAAATACGGTCACCATATAAATAGTTTCAACCACCTCTTTTCTGGTATGGTAAACTAATTATATCACATCTTAATGTTCAGTTCTCAATCTAGGACAACCATGAAATTAGCGATTTGTGAGAAAAATATTGCTGCGAGAAGGATTGCGTACATTCTTTCCGGTGGTCAGGTAAAAAGTTCGCATCTTGGGACAATCCCTGTGTATTCTTTTATAAAAAACAATGAACCCTGGAACGTGATCGGGTTGAAAGGTCATATTATCAACCTTGATTACCCCAGTGGTTTTAATCAATGGACGAAGATCCCACCTCATGAGCTTATCGAGGTGGAGCCCTGTAAAAATGTCAGTGAAAAAGGAATTGCCTCAGCATTAAAAACTCTGGTCAAAGACACTCCTTCGTTGATTGTTGCGACTGATTTTGATAGAGAAGGTGAACTTATTGGTGTGGAAGTGGTGAACCTTCTGAGAAGTTATAATCCTGCTCTGAATCAAATAAAACGAGCCAGATATAGCGCAATCACTCCTTTTGAGATAAATACCGCTTTTGACAATCTCACTGAGGTGGACTATAATCTCGCTAACGCTGGCGAAGCACGTCAGGTTATCGACTTAGTTTGGGGCGCTGTCTTAACACGATTTATATCATTGACGTCTCATCGTCTTGGACGGGATTTTCTTTCCATCGGGCGTGTACAGTCACCGACACTTGCATTGTTGGTAGAACGGGAAAAGGAAATCAAATCCTTCATCCCCACGCCATATTGGGTGCTTCTTGCGCAGATGAAGAAAGACAAACCTATTGATTCTACTCATGAGCATGGGGTGTTCAGGGAAGAACCACTCGCTCAGGAGCTGTATGATAAAATCAAGGACAGTAAAGAAGCGCTGATCAAAGAAGTAAAAAAAATTATCACCAATGAGATTCCTCCCGCTCCTTTCAATACCACGACGTTTATTCAGGCGGCCTCATATCTAGGTTTTTCCGCGGCAAAAGCAATGAGCATTGCTGAGGAACTCTATATGATGGGGTTCACATCGTACCCTCGAACGGATAACACTGTCTATCCACCATCGCTGAACATTAACAGTATTTTACAGAAATTATCACAGGCTCATTTCTCAAAAGAGGTAAAGGAAATTCAAACAAATGGACGAAATTACCCGACCCGTGGAAAACAACAAACCACGGATCATCCCCCGATTCATCCTGTTGATGCACCATCGAAAAAGCTCGGAGCTGATCAGGAAAAAATCTATGAGCTAATCTGCCGGAGATTTTTTGCCACCCTTGCCAAAGATGCAATCTCTGAGACAACCGACGTCTGGTTCGATATCTCTGGGGAGAAATTTATAACGAGCGGATACAGACTTGTTGAAGCAAACTGGAAGCACCTCTATCCATATTTTAAAGAGAAGAAGAAACAGCTTCCGGAGCTGCTCGAGGGTGAAAAACTCGAGATCGTGAAAATCACGATTAAGAAGGACTCTACAAAACCCCCACAGCGGTACACCCAGGGTGCCCTTATAGCGAAAATGGAGCAGCTCTCACTTGGGACCAAATCTACTCGTCATGAGATCATTAGTAAATTGTATTACCGTAAATATGTCATGGGAGGCACTCCCATTCCGACCTCAACAGCTATTGCTGTTGTTGATGCGTTGGTCAACTGTGATGTTGTCAAACCGAAGATGACCGCTGAGCTTGAGGCGGACATGAACGATATCGCGGAAGGGAAAAAAACTCTTGAGGAAACCGTTCGAGAATCACGCTTGATGCTTACAAAGGTAATGAAAGAGCTGGAGCCTGAAAAAGAAAAAATCAAGGAAAACATCAACAATGCCGTCAAAGCACAGAACACGATTGGGCCATGTCCCAAATGCGGGAAATCCCTTTTGGTACGGGTGTCGAAGAAAGGCAAACGGTTTGTCGGCTGCTCTGGATACCCTGATTGTAAGAATACTTATTCGCTTCCTCAGCAGGGTGGTTTGACGATGACGACGAAGCTATGCGATGCCTGCAACACCCCGGTGGTACAGGTAAAAATGAAGGGTCGACTGGCATGGGATCTATGCCTTAATTCTGACTGTCCCAAGAAAAAGAAAAAGGAAATAGAAAAACCACCTGCCGCTCCAACAGCCTAACCGATCATGTACGTTTTGGTTTTTTCTTCTGAGGTTTCTTTGCTTTTACCTTTTTGGCTGTTTTGGTTTTCTTAGGTTTTTTCACCGGTTTTGATTTTACCTTCTTTGGCTTTACTGTCTTTGTTTTCTTCGCTGGTTTTACCTTGATTTTCTTTGGTTTTTTCACTGGTTTTATTGTCACTTTCTTTGGTTTTTTTGTCCTGATTTTCTTCACCGACGTTGTTTTTTCCTTCTTTGGCTTTGTGATTTTCATCGGTTTCTTACGCACTGCTTCTTTCTTTGCAGGCTGCTTCGGTTCCATGACTGGTTCTTGTTTTTTTACTTCTTGTGCCGGTTCTTCCTGTTCAACACTTGGTTTTGGTGCCTCTGCCGGTTCTGTTTTTTCCTCCACCATGCCAATCTGCATCCGTTCCATCGCTTCAACCTGTGATGCTCCCTCACCGTTTTCCTCAAGTATCTTTGTAATGGTCACGGAGACAACCTTGTCGCCTTCATTGAGCCGCATGATCCGTACACCCATGGTGTTCCTGCCTTGTTCCCTGATATCTCGGACCGGTATTCGGACAGTCATACCGTGTTCAGTTGTAATGATCAATTCGTTTTCATCGTTGACCTGGCTGACAAACACGACGTTTCCATTCCGCTCATTGGTCACAATGGTACGGACTCCTTTGCTTCCTCGATGCGTCATCCGATATTCATCGATGGGGGAGCGTTTTCCAAAACCGTTCTCTGTGATGGTAAATAATGAACCGGTGATGTCGACAACGGTCATGGCGACCACCCTGTCTTTTTTGTTTTTCAGGCGAATACCGATAACGCCGTGCGTGGCTCGTCCCATGGGTCGTAGCTCTCGTTCATTGAAACGACAGGCTTGACCACCCGCAGTTGCTATCATCACAGTTTTGGCTCCATCAGACAGCTCTACGCTCATGAGTTCATCGCCTTCCTCTAGTTTAATGGCGATGATTCCGTTCACTCGGATGTTTCCGTAGGCTGACAGCACCGTTTTTTTAATGGTTCCTTGTTTTGTGGTAAAAATCAAGAAATGTGTATCGTCAAACTCATGGATAGGAACCGCGGTTTCAATCTTTTCCCCCTCTTCGAGTCGCGGCAGGAGATTGATGATGGCTTTTCCTTTTGCATGACGGTCTCCTTCAGGAATCTTATAGCCTTTCATCCAGTAGACTCGTCCATGGTTGGTGAAAAACATCAGGTAATCATGGGTGCTGGTGATAAAGGAGTCAACGACGAAATCTTCTTCTTTTGGCCGTACGCCGATTAACCCTTTTCCACCCCGGTGTTGTGTTCGGTAGGTTTCTGTCGGAATACGTTTAATATAACCGTCTTTGGTAATGGTGACTACGACTTCTTGCACAGGGATGAGGTCTTCGATATCGATGCCTGCGTCGCCTTCAACGATCTGGGTGCGTCGCGCGTCACCAAATTTTTCTTTTATCTCCAGGAGTTCTCGTTTGATTTCCGCAAGGATCATCTGTTTATCTGCGAGGAGTGTTTCAAGCTCTTCAATCAGCTGTTTGGTTTCATTGTAATCCTTTTCGACAGATTCGATTTCCATGCCGGTGAGCTTCTGCAACCGCATATCAAGGATAGCTTTCGCCTGGATCTCTGAGAGATTAAAACGTTTCATCAAACGACTTTTTGCTTCCTCTACCTCTTTGCTCTGTCGGATGATCTTGATGACCTCATCGATGTTTCGCAGTGCGATCATCAGACCTTCAAGGATATGCATTTTTTCTCTTGCTTTCTTCAGATCATAGGTGGTTCGTCGGGTGATGATCTCAATGCGATATTCAATGTAATATTGCAGGATATCTCTGAGCATCAGGACTTTTGGTTCTCCTTTGACAATAGCGAGATTCAGCACACCGAACGAGGATTGAAGCTCGGTATGTTCAAACAATTGGTTCAGCACAACATCATCGATAGCATCACGTTTCAGTTCAATGACGATACGCATACCTTTACGGTCGCTTTCATCACGAAGATCAGAGATTCCTTCGAGTTTCTTTTCTTTGACAAGCTCAGCAATGGTCTGTAATAAAACAGATTTATTCACCTGGTACGGCAGCTCATGGACAATGATTTTATTTTTCTGCTCACCTTCCTCAATAGAGGTTTTCGCGCGCACAACCAGTGAGCCACGACCAGTGGAATACGCAGAAAGAATCCCACCACGCCCGCAGATGATACCACCAGTGGGAAAATCAGGTCCTTTGATGATCTCCATAAGCTCAGCAGTCGATGTCTCAGGGGCATCGATCATCCGGATGGCGCCATCGATGACCTCGCAGATGTTATGAGGCGCCATGTTTGTCGCCATACCAACCGCGATACCAGACGAACCGTTGACTAACAGATTTGGCAGTACAGCAGGAAGCACATCAGGCTCCTTGAGGGATCCATCATAATTATCATGCCATTCCACGGTTTCCTTGTCAATATCCTGAAGCATGAGTTTGGTGATCTTCGCCATTTTAGTTTC
>DAYE01000046.1 GCA_002506745.1 Euryarchaeota archaeon UBA33 | reverse complement strand
TATAAAATCCCACAGAAGGATTCTTGGTCAGAGGTTCAATGCCCGACCGATGTCCCCGTCAAGATTGGACATTCATGAGAATAAATCCCTATTTGTTGATTATAAAACCAAAGGTGATTTGACCGTTTCTCATTCTGGAAGCATATTCAAATTCATGTTTTTGTGCGAATCAAATGACAGCAAAATAAATGAAATAAAAGCTCAGCATTTATTTCACTAATAAATCAATTCCTGAACTTGTTTTAATAAAAAGGAAAATTAATGTAGTATACTAGTATTGCTAATTATTCTATAGATGAAAAGGAGGTTGTTTTCCTTGGTACATAAACAAATAGTAGTTGGAAATAAGGCACCTGATTTTACCTTAGATGATCATAATGAAAAACCGTTCACACTCTCCGATTGTAAAGGAAACAAAGTGTTGTTATCCTTTCATCCGCTCGCTTGGACATCAGTTTGTGCAAAACAGATGAAATCACTTGAAAAAAATAAAAAACAATTTGATAAACTCTGTACCATAGCGGTTGGAGTTAGTGTCGACACTGTACCGTCTAAAAAAGCATGGGCACAATCCCTTGGGATAAAGAATACACGACTTCTTTCTGATTTTTGGCCTCATGGAAAGATCGCACAATACTATGGAATCTTTAGAGCAGACGATGGAATATCAGAACGGGCAAATATCATCATTGATGAGGATCAAAACATCTCTTTTGTGAAAGTCTATCCAATTGCCCAGTTACCAGACATAAAAGAAATACTCTCCGTTCTAGAAACCAAGAAGAATATTGAAAAATAATTTTAAATGTTTTAAACAGTACATAATTCATGAGATTATCGAAACGAGAAGCAAATGAACGATAAAGACCCAAGCATTTTCCAAATGATTCGTGCTCAATTCCTCATTGGTATTGTCATTCCTTTATCGATAGGAACATTGACTGCGATCTCAATTTCAGGATCTTTTCATTTACCAGGGTTTTTATTTGTTCTGCTTGTCGGCTTAGGTCTTCACATGGCAACCAATGTGTACAACGACATCTATGATACAAAGCAGGGTGCAGACCAAAAGATGAACGAACGCCGTAATTATTACAGTGGTGGCTCTGGAATTCTTTTGCAGAAACCTTATTTGATGGCCAAAATGTACCTGCTTGCTCGATTGGGTTTGATTCTATCTTTTTTTGCCATGATTGGGCTTTTATTTTTTATCGATCATAACCTATGGTTATCTATGATTGTTATCTATGCAATCTCTGCATTTTTAAGCAAATATTACACTGCTGCTCCGATTCAGTTTGGGTATCGAGGATTTGGCGAAGTATTAGTCTGGCTTAGTTTTGGACCGATAGCGATAGCACTTGCTGGATTAAGCCAAAATATGATGATCCAAGGAATTTTTTATGCTGTAATGCCTGCAACTGGTTTGAGTACCCTTACTATCTTATGGGTCGGTCAAATGGTCGATCTTCCAGATGATAGAGTTGCGGGAAAACTTGGTTTGGTTGCTAGAATCGGCACCAAACGAGCATACTACGGATATTTCATTATTCAATTATTGCTTATGTGCAATATTCTCTACCTGGCTTTTTTTGTATTTACTGCTGGATGGCCACTACTTATCGCACTCGTCCCCTTTGTTTTGCTCCCAAGAATCTGGAGTATATTAAAAGAACATCACGCTCATTCTGAAAGACTTACGCAAATCACAAAGCTCAATTCTTCAGTTTACATTCTCTTTTCATTCTTATTCGTCCTTGGAATGTGGCTTACTTTGCTGTAGAGACTTCTAGTTTGTTTTATTGGATATTTAAGCTGAATGTACATTTCTTTATCATCATTTGACATCTTTTGTTACAAAGAAATTTTATTATTGCTGAAAGAAAATAGGGGGTTCAATGATTGAAATATGTATCAATTTTTTTTCAAAAACCATCTCGGAACATTTTTCGTATACGTAATATAGTCATCCCCGAATCTTTTTCGTAAACTTGGTTCTTCGAAATATATAAGATAAAAGTGGAGAAAAATTATCGCACTTATGATATAAATAATCATGAAGAAATAACCAAAAATAAAGAACAAACCAAGTATAATCATGAAATATGCTATAAAAATAGGATTTCTGGTGTATCGATATACTCCTTCAATTACGAGTTTTTTTGGAGGTTCGATGGGTGCGGGTGTGCCCTTTCCAATTTTTGAAAATAGATTCGAACAATATAAAAAGAAGATAATTCCTATTGCACTTAAACCAACCCCAATAATTTGATAAATAATGTTTCTGAACACTGGTAGGTTAAAATATATATTGATAAGAATGGCGATTCCTGGGCAGATTATAAACATTAAAGCACCGGTGATTATCGCTAAAGCAATCGATGTTAATTTCCACATCACTATCTTGGTTAAGAATAATGGAATGATTAAAAAACATATCCTCAGAAATTATCAATAATACTAATTTTTCGGGTACAAATCCCCCTTTTTACAGCAACAGAAGAAAAACGATTTTTTAGCAATTTTTTACGTCGTTCCAACTGGAGAAAAAATGAAAAAGTGCTCCTGTCGGGATTACGTGCCNNTGGTCAGAGGTTCAATGCCCCGCTGATGTTCCTATTGGTTAGGGAACACGAATTTACAAGTAAACATTTCATTCAAACGAATAATCTGATAAATAACACTGACTAAGAAAATTTCCTAATTTTCCATTGCGTAGGTGGGGAGTGTTCCAGGTTATGCGCGATGACGTCCGCGCCGGTTTTCAGCACGAAGAGCACGAGGTATCCGACCGGTTCCAGTTGTGCCTCACGGCTAAGATACAACGAAGCAATGATGATACCAGCGAATAGAAATGCGACGAAGAGAGGTAGCATCCTGAGGTACGGTCGGAGAACAGCGAACCCGAGGTTCTTGTGGACCACCCGTTCCCTCTTTTTATTATAGATGTAGGAAAACAGATGATTGGTGAAGAACATCAGGGAAGTGAACAGCAAAATAGTTCCGTTTACGCTGGTTACCGGCCCAATAACCAGCCAAAGCACGAAGGTCAGACACAGCTGGACGACCGTGAAGTGGGCGAGGAAAAAAGCCCCTGCCCGCAGCTTCCCCTTTAGAGTGAATCGAAGACGAATCCGNNACCCAAATGATCGTGGAAAACGACCAATGCTCGAGGAATGCAGCTGATATGGTAATCATGTTGGTAAGGACAAGTGTCCAAGCTGAAAGGTCTGTCCAGCTATGTCTGAGAAGACGTTGAACCCTGCATTTCGTATAATCAAGAAGGGTTACGACGCGACGCAATGCTGGTTTTCGTACGTACCGAGAGTGCATACCTGTTCATCTATGAATCCGGCATTGTTTTTGAAGTTCATAAGGATAAGCTTTTTTTAGGAAATCTTTAAGATGGTACGAAAAATCTCTCCGACTTAAAAAGAGAATCTCTTTTATTGTTGTTGCTGGTGGAGAACGTAACTTTTGATGTAAGGATGAAATAGGTGCAGGGGACGGGCTTTGAACCTCTGGCAATAGTGCCTCCCAAGGGCTCCATTATTGGAGGTTCGATGCCCCACCTATGCTCCCGTCGGGATTACGTGCCAATACTTTAGTGCCCCCAGGGTAGATGCAGTGAAGGTCTGGTACAAAATCCCCCCGAAGGATTACTGACCAGATGTTCAATGCCCCACTTATACTTTATCGGAAAAAATTACGAAATTCTCTCGTCTCATCTCTGAGGTTGAATACGGTTTTTTGCGGGATGCCAGTCGAAGGCTACCCAGGAGATTGGGTGAGGCTCCCAATAGGTCCACAGCCATAGTTCTCCGTTGATGGAGCACGGTAATAGGCGTGGTTTCTCCCAATAGTTCTCCCGCCATATCGTACGTCCTAGGATATGATACTGGGTGAATGCGAAGGAATCATTGTGATTCCATGCTGAGAACTTCGCTTGCAGTTCATAGATTCCTTCATTGATGAAATAGGCATCGCGTTCGTTGTGGACGAAGGTGTTGCGAATGACTTGTGTTCTCCCGCAAGCCATGATTTGTATTCCTAGAGTATTGTTTTCGAAGGTGTTTTGTTCAAACCGGTTTCGCTCGCCGAACTCATCTTGGATTCCGTAGGTATTGCGACTCATTATGTTCGAAAGGATTGTGGTGGAGAACGATTGATACTGGTTGATCCCAAATTTATTGTCATTGATGAAATTCCCTTGAATGGTCGTTTCTATTGTTCGATAGCAGTAGACCCCGCTCCAGGACTTTTGGATTACGTTATCCTCAAGGATGGTGCCTGTGATCGGGACGTCCTTATACGACTCAATTTGGACATCGAAAGTCCTGCAATCGCGGATGATGGTCTGGGAAATCAGGGTGTGATTCGAACGAATACTGACGCCTGAGCCATTACCGCCTTGTATCGTTAGGTTGCTTACCACTACATGTTTCGCATCCACAATAATCATATCCCAATAGAAGCGTTCACCGTCGATGATTGTCGTAGATTTGTTTTCACCTACGAGTTTGATAGCATGGGTGATTCTCACGGCTTCATGATATGGGGACGAGTCGTTATAGACATAGACCGTGTCACCATCTGAAGAAGCGTTGACTGCATCCTGTATGGTCGTATAATTCCCTGGCCCACTCCCGCCAACATAAAAAATCTTACCTCTTGATGTTGGGACTGATCTCATAGTGTCTTGCGCCATCACCGGAATGATGCAGGTTCCAACAAACAAAAGAATGATTCCAATCGCCAACCAGGTCCGTTTCATTGCGTTTCCTATCGTTCTATTAATTCATATGTTTTCATCTGAGTAATAAACCCATAAAGAGAATCCTAAAAGATACATCTCTTTTATACCAATCCTCGTTATTTTAATCCCGTTGAATCCATTTAAGAGCCCTTTATTGAAATGAAATGATCCACCTAATCCAAAGAATGTCATATTTCCTGAAAGGATGTTTACTTGTTGCATGATTGCAAAAGGAAAAAAATTGACAATAATATCACTTAGTGCCGTGAGGAGCAACCCTATTAGACCAAAAAGTACAGTATTAACGTGAAAAAGAGATGGAAAAATACTTAATAATAGGAATATTAATCCAATCATACCTAATATTCCTTGGGCATATCCATCCTGTATGACACCCGCAACAAGACAACAAAATTTATTGTGATATTCTTGTAAATTATTTTTATAAGATATCTTTTCAAATATTGAAAATCCTTGTATATTTGAATATCCATCTACTACTAATTTTTGCGCTTGTTCAACACTCATCCCCTTCGGCAACAACCTATACTTGTCCAACTCCACAACTGCTTCCTTAAAGATGGGAACTGCTTCCCCCCTGGTTGATGTATGATTCAATCGTGCCCTGAACTCAACCAGATACTGTTCTAGGTTCTGGTATTGTTCCCTGGTGAGTTTCACCGTGGTATTTCCATATCCTTTGATACCACATGCTTGTGTGGTGACTTCTACAAGGTCGTTGTCATCGGATGCTTTAACAACGGTGAGGTTGATGTTTGGTGCAATGGTTACAACGAGGAAAAGAAAGATTATTCCTATTGCTATGAGTTTCTTGATTTCCATTATCTCATTCCTGAAATATCATAGGGGTTTCGCACAGGGTGCAGGTCCACGTTGATCCAGAGGATGATAATTCTTTTTGGGGTGTGCGGGTCTGGCTGCTCGTAAATCAGGATTGAACCAGGAATAATCTTGGGAAGGATCCTTGATCTGCCCCAGTAGTTGCCAGTCCAATGGTTCAGAATGGCGGTGAAGAAAGCAGCATCAAGTTGGGTGTCTAGGAAGATGTTCTGTGCGATGGTGGTGGCGGTTGCCATTTCAAGGTAAACGCCCCAGACACAATGTTGAATGGTATTCCGGGTAACACTGCTATGGCGGCATCTGGAGACGGTGATGCCGATGCTGCAGGCGTCAATTTGGTTATGTGATGCCTGGGTGCTTTTTGAGCTGATGAGAAGCCCACAGTATTTGCTCCCATTGAT
>DAYE01000113.1 GCA_002506745.1 Euryarchaeota archaeon UBA33 | reverse complement strand
AGATGATAACGGATTGTTTTATATTCTATTTCAAGATTTTTAGAAAGTTCATTCGCATTTTGTGGTTTGTTACACAGCTCCCCAATAATTCTCCCACGGTTGTATCCACCAAGGGAGTTGGCGATAAGCCAATACATTACATTTTTCAGAGAATCCATCACACAAACCTGTGACAGCGAATTCAAGACCACACTTAATAGGTTTTTTAAAAATAAATTTGGGAAGAATTTGGGAAGAAATCGGAATCAATTTGTAAAAAATCAATATAAAATTACTTGGACATAGATGGTTTGAAAAAAATAACGGAGGACAAAAAAATGAAAACAACACACAAAAAAGTGGTCGGAGGACTGCTCGTAGGTATGCTCATTGCAACCGTTGGAGCAGCTTTTGCCACCGGACAGACCGACGGCACAACCGACGACATAACAGATGATACAACCCCTCAAATGCTATTTGGGGGGAGACATGGAATGAACAGGCTCGGACCGTTTGCATCTGAGTTAACAGACGCGCAAAAAACAGAACTCAAGGGACTCATGACAAATCTCAGGAATCAAAATGCAACGCCTGAAGAAATCAGGACAGCCATCCAAGAGAAACTCGATGAATTCGGTGTGCTCGATACACAATTAGATAATGAAATCGCACAAACCGAACAACGACTTAGTATCTTGAACAGACAGAAAGAACTGCGGAACGATGGATTTAGCTGGGACGAAATTAGGAACATCATAGAGGACGAATTTGATCTGCAAAATACCACCGGTGTTAATCAGGACATGATGTTTGAACATGGATACGGACACGGACCATGCGGAGGTTTGCGAGGTTTTAATTCGAGTGAGAAACCAGATCAATAAAGTTATCCCGCCCTCTATGAAACCTTTGAGAAGAGAAAAAATCACACATCGTTTTTTCTCTTCTTTAGCTCATAATTCTCTCAACGTTGTGCCAGCTTATAACCATTTTTTCTTTCTCCCCCTATTTTTTCTGGCACAACCCATTTTTTTTAATAAATTTGGGAGTAAATTGGGAAGAAATTGGGAGGAAAAAATATAAACAAAAACAGTGTAATTTATCTGTACACGAAATTGATGGAGGTAGTTGTTATGAATGAGAGCTTTGAAATAAAAAAGAAGCCGAGAAATAAAAACATCATCGCATTTGTAGCAATTTGTATTGTTGCGATGTTCACCGCTGGTTATTTTATTGGCGGATCGCTTAGTTCCATAGCGACATCATCAAAAATTGATACACAACAACAAACAGGTACCATTCAAGATGATAATGCCCAAGAGGAAATTCACAATATAACATATTTTTATAATACGACGTCTCTAGCACAATTATATAAAGATATCAAGGACTCAGTCGTCGTTATAACAGGATATGNNACATGGTCGTGATAACCAATAAACACGTAGTCAACGAGGCACAAAATATCACGGTCACCTTCTCAAACGGAGACGGGTATCCTGCGACCGTCATTGGTTCTGATGCGTATTCTGATTTAGCAGTCTTATCTGTGGATGCTCCCCTTGAGGAGTTCCAACCTCTCAGCATCACCAGTTCCTCAACCTTACAAGTTGGTGATCCTGTTGTCGCTATCGGAAGTCCCTTCGGATTAGGCGGGACAATGACCACAGGAATTGTGAGCCAACTCGGGAGAACCATTCAAGATTCAGTCGCTGGAAATTTCCCCATCGCAAACATCATTCAGACAAGCGCTGCGATTAACCCAGGGAATTCAGGAGGACCTCTCTTGAATTACAAAGGAGAAGTCATAGGAATCACCACCGCGATTATACAGAATTCAAACGGGCTTGGTTTTGCTATCCCATCAAATACGATACTGCGGGAACTGAAATCACTTATCACGACCGGATCTTACGATCAACACCCATGGATAGGGATATCAGGAACTGATATGACCTATGCAATCGCACAATCCTTGGGAGTAAACGTAACCTACGGGTGGCTCATCACGCAAATAACGGATGGAGGTGCGGCTGCTCAGGCAGGGCTACTGGGTGGAAACGAGCAAGTCCAAGTCAACGATGCATGGGTGATGATCGGCGGTGACATCATCGTCGCTGTTGACGGAATACGAATCATCAACGGTGACACATTCATGTCCTACCTTGAAGAACACACGATGCCACATCAGACTATCAGTGTCACCATTGTTCGAAATCATCAGATCCTTGACATTCCTGTCGTACTGAAACAACGACCAAGCGCGAGTTGATCAATATTTGAGTTGTGCCAAACTTCCCTTTTTCTTTCCTCCTCTTTGTGTTATCATCTTGGCACAACTCCTTTCTTTTTCATACTGAACTGTCTATCTCTTGGTTCTTTGTAAAATCAAGAGATGAGGAAAGGAATGGAATCGTATGGGTAAAAAAAGAAAAAAGCCAACAAATCATACAGATTTTCGCAAGTATTTTTTTTATTTCACTGATCGTCGTACCAGGGTTTGATCATCGGTACCAATGGTCCAATATCCCAGTCGTTCTTGTTATAGCTGGGGATATTTTTGTTCTTCTTGGTTTTATCATCGTTTTCCTTGTTTTTAAGGAGAACAGTTATGCGTCAGGTATTATTGAAACAGACAGAGAACAAAAAGTCATCATGACAGGCCCGTATCGAATCGTCCACCATCCTATGTATACCGGTGGACTGCTTTTACTGCTCTTCGCTCCTCTCGCACTCGGTTCGTATTGGGCACTGCTTTTTTCGGTTCTTTTGTTTGTCGTCATTGTTTTCAGACTTCTCCATGAAGAAAAATTTCTGATAAAAAATCTACCTGGTTACAAAGAATATCGTGAGAAGACACGCTATCGATTGATTCCTCTGATTTGGTAAACGATTCTACAAAAAATATGTTCACTGATAGTAAAGCGC
>DAYE01000007.1 GCA_002506745.1 Euryarchaeota archaeon UBA33 | reverse complement strand
CATCTAAAGCCTTGGTCGCCGCAAAATGATGAGCGACCGGGCAGACGCCACAGATGCGAGAGGTGATTTGAGGCATGTCCTCAGCACGTCGTCCTTCTGCGAATTTTTCAAATCCTCTGAGTTCCGGGATTTGGAGATACGCGTTTTCGACATCCCCCTGATCGTTGAGGAAGATGCTGATTTTCCCATGACCTTCCAAGCGGGTGATCGGATCAATGGTGATGGTTTTCATTTCATGACCTTCCGGTTGAGTAATGATGCTGCTAGGGTGTATTTGTAGAAGGTGCCGACAACATCAGGGATTTTTTCTATGAGTGCATCCACCTCGTTATCACTCATGCTTTGTTCGGTCTCAATACCAAGGATGGATGCAAGAGCGGAAATCATGCTTGCTCCTTGATCAAGTGCGTTGGGGAGGATTCCTTGACAACCCGTGCAAGGCATATTCCCTTCCATGCATCGTCCATGGCATCCAGCTCGAGTCGCGGGACCCATGCAGATGACGCTTTGTTCAAGGAAACATTTCTCCTCCATTTTTTCAAGTTCATAGATGCGTTTTACCGTTTGCATCTTTTTTTCAGATAATTTGAAGCGGCATTCATCGCAGACTGCTTTGAGTGGGGCAAGCACTGATCCTTTCACCGGGAGCTTGCCTTCGATGATGGCATTAAAAGCATCCAGAATCAGCCATGGGGGTGGCGGGCATCCTGGGATAAAATAATCGACTTCAACCACCTGGTGAAGCGGGAGGAGTGTATCATAAAACTCAGGGATGGTCAATTCTCCTTCTTTCACCTTAACGGAGGTTTTTGGGACTCGTTTTTCTGGATTCTCCGTCGATGGATTCTGTAGATACGCTGTTTTGAAGATCTCCTCTCGGTTCGCCATGTTTGCTAACCCCGGGACACCCCCGCTTACGGCGCATGCGCCAAAGGAGATAAGAATCTTTGATTTCTTCCGTAACAGTTTGGCGAGATGTTCTTGCTCCGAGTTTCGGATTCCTCCGTTGAAAAAACAGACATCGATACTTTCGTCCCCACGCTCTTCGATATCCTTGTATTTTGTGTCCATAGCAACAGGCCAAAACACGATATCAGCAGCAGCGGTCAGATCGAGGATTTTCTCGTCAATATCAAGCATCCCGATTTCACAACCGCCACAGCTAGCAGCCCAGTACAATGCGATTTGAAGTTTCTTGCTTGATTCTTTTTTCTTTTCTGTTGGCATTCTCATCACCAAGATACTTCTGGTATAGATTTCTCTTTTTATTCGAGGACACGTGAGTGTTGTCGAAGAGCTCCCCCACAAGAGAGGCAACTAGGTGGTTGATGTAAATACTGAACAAATATATGTGTTTAACTGTATAATGGTTTTCACACAGAAGAGAACCTTTTTACCTCTGCTGCGGTTTCCCCTTTGTTTACTATGAAACAAGCAATCGTCTATCATGAAGATTATAATAAATACGACCTTGGTACTGACCATCCGCTCATTGGTGACAAACCAAAGAAAATCATGTCTTATCTTAAAGAAAAAAACATGATCTCTGATTTCCAAGTTTTCACCCCGAGAAAAGCGACTGAGGCCGATTTACTCAAAGTCCATACTCCCACCTACGTGGAGCATATAAAAAAACTCAGTCAAACCGGTGGATGGCTTTCAGAGGACACGCCTGCTCCAAAGGGTATCTTTGAGGTCGCAAGCCTAGCGGCTGGCGGCAGCATGTGCGCCGGTGAAAAACTCTTTGAAGGATTTCAAATCGCGGTCAACCCATTGGGTGGTTTTCATCATGCAAGCAAAGGGCATTCCTCAGGATTCTGTTTCTTTAATGATATTGCTATCGCCGTCGAATACCTCCGGGCACATCATCATCTGAAACGATTCATGATTATTGATGTTGATGTCCATCATGGGAACGGGACTCAAGATATCTATATTGATGATCGAACCGTGCTGAACCTGTCATTTCATCAGGATGGTCGAACGCTCTATCCTGGGACAGGGAATGTCGAAACCCTGGGCAGGGATGATGCCGCTGGATATACGATTAACCTGCCGTTTCCCCCAGGTACTGGTAGCGTCAGTTATCTCAATGTTTTTAAAGAGATTGTCCCCCCAGTCACCAGACAGTTCAAACCAGACATCATCCTGTATCAATCAGGTGTCGATACGCATCATGCAGACCCACTCGCAGATCTGAATCTCACTTATCAGACCTATTATCTTCTCGCAAAACAGGTAGCAGATCTGTCAAAGGAAACCTGTCAAAAGCTACTTGTTTTACTCGGTGGGGGATATAATAGTATCGCTTGCGTTAAATCATACTATAACGTCTTCTGCGGTCTTTTAGGAAAACAAGAGTATCTGGAAGAAGAGGACATCCCTGACACAGACCCTGAGGCGGTCAGACATGTCGTCTCGCAACTGAAAGCATCCCTAAACGAGTATTGGATGCTGTAATCTTTCTCCTGATAACAAAATCTTTATCTAGCGACCCCGAATACCGATTAGTTGGTCTACAAGTATCGTTGTAGAGAACAGAATGAGATTTTCTTCTCATAAGGTGTTTTTCATGACCAAACAACAAACCATGATGCAAACAAAAAATGATACGAAAAAAACAACTATGAAAAGTATTGATGGAAATACCGCTGCTGCACATATCGCGTATGCGTTTAGCGATGTTGCCGCTATCTACCCTATCACGCCTTCATCTCCGATGGGTGAAGAGGTTGATGCGTGGGCTGCTCACGGGCGGAAAAACATTTTCGACCAGGTTTTGAAAGTCTCGGAGATGCAGTCAGAAGGTGGAGCTGCTGGTGCGGTACATGGGGCTCTCTCTGCTGGTGCGTGTGCGACGACCTTTACCGCCTCGCAAGGGTTACTGCTTATGATCCCTAACATGTATAAGATATCTGGGGAGCTGATGCCCTGTGTGTTCCATGTAACTGGTCGTGCGATTGCAGGACAAGCGCTGTCGATTTTTGGTGATCATCAGGATGTTATGGCGACACGGGCAACAGGGTTTGCGATTCTTTCATCTAACTCGGTGCAGGAGGTTATGGATCTTGCCTTAGTCGCGCATCTCTCAACACTGCAAGCAAGTGTCCCATTTCAGCATTTCTTCGATGGATTCCGCACGTCACATGAGATCCAGAAGATCGAGATGATCGACTATGAGGATATCAAGAAACTCGTCAACTGGGATGCAATTAAGAAACACCGACAACGCGCATTGAACCCTGAACATCCTCATCAACGGGGAACTGCACAGAACCCTGATATCTATTTCCAGGTGACGGAAGCGGCAAACAGCTTCTATCAGAAAATCCCTGGGATCGTTGAAGAGGAAATGAAAAAGGTAGCAGCTTTGACCGGTCGGACCTATCATCTGTTTGATTATGTTGGCGCACCTGATGCAGATCGTGTCGTGGTCATGATGGGATCAGGCTGTGAGATTGTTGAAGAGACCGTCGGGTACCTCAATAAAAAAGGCGAAAAAGTCGGATTGATTAAAGTCCGATTGTACCGCCCATTCTCTGTTGATCATTTCATGAAAGTGTTACCGAAAACCGTGAAGAAAATCGCGGTTCTTGATCGTACGAAAGAAACCGCTGCGTTTGGTGAACCATTATATCTTGATGTTTGTAGCATGCTTTATGACCGTAACCTCCATCCACTTGTCGTTGGTGGTCGATATGGACTTGGCTCAAAGGACTTCACCCCAACGATGGCCAAAGCAGTGTTCGATAATTTAAAGAGTGCCTCGCCAAAGAATCATTTCACTGTCGGAATTATTGATGATGTTACATACACGTCACTTCCCTTAGGGGAACAAATCGATACCGCATCTGAAGGATTGATCCGCTGTAAATTCTGGGGTATCGGCGGGGATGGAACCGTTGGTGCGAATAAGGATGCGATCAAGATCATCGGAAATAATACCCCTATGTATGTCCAAGGGTATTTCGCGTATGATTCGAAGAAATCTGGTGGGGTCACTATGTCTCATCTTCGCTTCGGGAAATCACCGATTCACTCCTCCTATCTCATTGACAAAGCTGATTACATCGCATGCCACCAGCCATCCTACGTGGACAAATACGATCTTTTGGAAGGAATCCGTGAAGGTGGAACGTTTGTCCTGAACTCCTCATGGAACTTGGAGGAGATGGAAACCTGTCTGCCTAGCTCCCTGAAAAAGACGATAGCGGAGAAACACTTGAAGTTCTACACGATTGATGCGGTGCAGATTGCTGACAACATTGGTCTGGGCGGCCGAATCAACATGGTCATGCAAACCGTGTTTTTCAAACTCTCCAATGTCCTGCCGATTGATGAGGCGATACGCTACCTGAAAGACGCGATCGCGAAAACCTATGGCAAGAAAGGTCAGGAGGTCATTGAGATGAACTGGAAAGCAGTCGATGCATCACTTGACGGTCTGCTGGAAGTACACTATCCTTCTTCTTGGAAATCGGTTGAACCTGAAAAACCGGTTACGAAAGATCAACCTGAATTCATCACAAAAGTCATGTGCCCGATGCTTGCCCAACAAGGAGATAAACTCCCGGTGAGTGCATTTACCCCTGCGGGGATTTTCCCGTCTGGGACCACAAAATACGAGAAACGTGGTGTTGCGATCAATGTCCCGGAATGGCTCGTCGATAAATGTATCCAATGTAACCAATGTGCGATGGTTTGTCCACATGCTGCGATTCGACCTGTGCTACTCACCCCAGAGGAGGTGCAGAAAGCACCCAAGGGATTTAGCGAGAAAAAAGCGGTCGGAAAAGAAGCTGAAGGTCTTTCATTCCGAATCCAGGTGTACACCGAGGATTGTATGGGCTGTGGGAACTGTGCGGATATCTGCCCAGCAAAAGAGAAAGCCTTGGTAATGAAACCTCTAGCCACCCAGATGAACACACAAATCCCCTATCAGCAATACACGGAGAAGATTCCAGCTCGATCTGGGGGTTTTGATCCTTTTACTGTGAAAGGCTCACAGTTCCAACGACCACTTCTTGAATTTTCTGGAGCATGTTCTGGATGCGGGGAAACACCATATCTGAAGACCATCACCCAGCTGTTTGGTGACCGTATGATTATTGCGAATGCTACTGGATGTTCATCAATCTGGGGTGGATCAGCACCATCTGTTCCCTTTACAACTAATGAGAATGGTTTTGGTCCCGCTTGGGCTAACTCCTTGTTTGAGGATAATGCTGAGTATGGGTTTGGGATGATGCTTGCGACGACACAACGTCGTGCGAAGCTTACTGATCTCATCACGCAGGCGGTCCCAAAGACCTCCGGTGCATTAAAAGACGCGTTTTCTGGTTGGCTGCAGAACATGCAGGATGCTGAGAAATCCAAGCAATTTGGTGATACGATTAAATCCTTGCTTGAAAAAGACCACCGTGACGAGACTCTCGGTCAAATCTGGGATACTCGGGATATGCTGACGAAGAAATCCATCTGGTCTGTTGGTGGCGATGGCTGGGCCTATGATATAGGCTATGGTGGTCTTGACCATGTTCTTGCGATGAACGAAGACATCAATATTTTAGTACTTGACACAGAACTCTACTCGAATACTGGTGGTCAATCCTCAAAAGCGACACCGGTCGGATCTATTGCGAAGTTCGCGGAGTCCGGCAAGAAGACAAAGAAAAAGGATCTTGGTCTTATTGCAATGAGTTATGGGTACGTCTATGTTGCTTCTGTCGCAATGGGTGCGAATAAAAATCAGTTCATGAAAGCGATTAAGGAAGCAGAATCCTATCATGGCCCATCACTGATTATCGCGTATGCACCCTGCATTAACCATGGGATAAAAGCAGGGATGGGGAAGACCCAGGAAGAGGAGAAGCGAGCGGTCGAATCCGGGTATTGGCCGTTGTATCGGTATGACCCGCGTCTTGCTGCTGAGGGGAAAAACCCGTTCCAGCTTGATTATCAACCACCGAATGGTTCGATCCATGATTTCCTGATGGGTGAAGTCCGATACGCAGCATTAGTCAAAACATTCCCTGAGGAAGCCACAAAGCTTCATAAACAGCTTGAGGACGGAACTGTAAGCCGTTATAAAGCATATAAAAACATGGCTGAACAGAAGACCTAATCTTTAAAAGGGATTTTTTCCCTTTTTCTTTAGTTAATTTTTTTTTAGAAAAAATCACAGGTGACGATATCTATATATAATCGTCTCTGATTTCGGGGCTACGGTACCCTACAAGGTTTTATATGGAGGGAAGCACAATGAATGGTGGAAAATTTGATAAAATCTTCAAACCCAAAAGTATCGCTGTGATTGGTGCAAGCGAGACCATCGGATCTGCGGGATATAGGATTTTTCGAAACCTGATAGGATCTGGTTATGATGGCGTGGTTTTCCCTGTGAATTCAAAACGAGAAAGTATACAAGGAGTACAGGCGTATCCAACAATCAATGATGTTCCCAGAGTTGTTGATCTTGCGATTATTGTCACACCAGCAAGCGTCGTTTGTGATGTCGTTGAACAATGCGGGGCTCGAGGGATTAAAGGTATTCTTATTATTTCTGCAGGGTTCAAAGAAATCGGACCGGAAGGGGTGGCTCGGGAACAACTGTTACTTGAGTTAAAGAAAAAATATGGTTTGAGTATCGTCGGTCCCAACTGCGTCGGTTTCATCATGCCGTACCTGAATTTAAATGCGACATTCGCGGGTTCCATGCCCGCAAAAGGCTCTATCGCATTGCTTTCTCAGAGTGGTGCGGTCTGTGGCGCGATCCTTGATTGGGCTGCAGCAGCGAACGTTGGTTTTAGTTCGTTCGTCTCTGTTGGCTCTATGCTTGATGTTGATTTTGGTGATCTTATTGATTATTTTGGGATGGATATTCACACCAGAAGTATTGTTCTGTATATCGAATCAATCACGGATGCTCGGAAGTTCATGAGTGCGACAAAGGCGTTCGCACGGGCAAAACCGATCATTGTGATTAAATCTGGTCGTTTTAAGGAAGGGGCAAAGGCAGCCTCATCGCATACAGGAGCACTTGCTGGTGAGGACGCTATCTATGATGCGGCGTTCCGACGGTCTGGTGTCGTCCGTGTCATGGATATCATGGATTTGTTCAACTGCTCGTCGATTCTTGCCAAACAACCCCGTCCCATGGGGCCAAATATCGCAATCGTAACCAATGCGGGAGGACCTGGTGTCCTTGCGACAGATTCCATCATCGAAAAGGGTGGTAAACTGGCAACCCTATCCCCTGAGACGATCGAGAAGCTCAATAAGGTGTTACCGTCCCATTGGAGTCATGCGAACCCCGTTGATATCATCGGAGATGGTGACGAGGACCGCTATCAGAAAGCAATCGAGATCTGTCTTGAAGATAAGAACATCGATGGTCTCTTGATCCTCTGTGTACCCCAGGTTATGGCAGACCCAAAGAAACTGGCTGATCGGCTTATCGATATCGCAAGAAAATCAACCAAGCCTATTCTTACGTCGCTGATTGGTGAAGCAACGGTGAATCACGCACGAGACATCCTTAACAGTAACAATATCCCAACCTATGCATCACCTGATGAAGCTGTTGAATCCTACATGTATCTGTATCATTATGAACGGCATTTAGCCCAACTCTATGACACCCCTGTTGAACTCAACATCCAAACCCCAGCTCATACGGATATAATCAAAAAGATATTGAATGCTGCAGCAGAAGAAAAAAGAACCTTGCTTAATGAGAGTGAAGCAAAAACATTTCTCGAATTGTATGGAATAAAAACAACAACGCCCATCATTGCAGAAACCGAAGAGAAAGCGGTGAAAGCAGCAGAGAAGCTCGGATTTCCTATCGTCATGAAGATATTATCTCCACAAATTAACCATAAAAGCGATGTGGGCGGCGTCGTCCTTGATCTGCGATGTGGGGATGATGTCAAAACAACATTCAGAGAGATGACGAAACGAGCGAAAGAAAAAGTCCCCCATGCAACGATTCTTGGGGTAACGATCCAGAAACAAGTGAAAAGCTACGGGTATGAGCTGATTCTGGGGTCGAAAAAAGACCCTGTCTTTGGTTCGGTTATTCTCTTTGGATTAGGTGGTATCTATACTGAGTTATTCAAAGACCGGGCGATCGGGTTTCCCCCCTTGAACCAAACCCTGGCGCAACGCATCATAGAAAAAACCAAGGCCTCTGAGCTCTTGAAAGGTTTCAGGAACATCCCACCTGTCGATATGAAGATAGTCGAGGAAACCATGATTAAGTTTTCACAGATGCTTATCGATCATCCTGAGATTAAAGAAGTCGATATCAACCCCTTGATCCCGCAGGGAAATGATCTTATCGCGGTGGATGCACGCATCATTCTGGACCCGGAGCCTGATAAACATCCACATCTCATCATCACACCGTATCCGACCAAATATATGAAACCTATCACATTAAAAGATGGGCAGAAGGTCCTCCTCCGGCCGATAAAACCAGAGGATGAAAACATGTGGTTGGATATGTTTAAAACATTCTCTGAGGAGACGGTTCGCTTCCGGTTTTTCAGAATCATCAAAGACACACCCCATGAGGTTCGTACGAGATACTGTAACATCGATTATGATAGAGAAATGGGGATCGTCGCAGAAATAGAGAAAGACGGAAAAAAGCAGATCCTCGGCGTTGCTCGTCTTATTCAGGAGCCTGCAAGACCGGATGAAGCTGAGTTTGCCATTGTTGTGAGTGATGAATGCCAGCGGCAGGGGCTTGGCTCTGAATTCCTCGATTTTCTGATTGAATTTGCGGAAGATAAGAAACTGTCAAAGATCAACGGCGTCGTCCTGAAGGATAATTACCCGATGATCGCATTATGTCGAGAGAAAGGCTTCCGGTTCTCCGAAGGTGACCCTGGTGAGTACAAGATAGAATATGATCTTCTCCTTGATGAAGAGCTCTCCGATGGGACCCTTGAGAGCGGGAAAAAGATTAGCGATTCCGATGAGAAAAATGATGGCAAGACAACAAAAAAAAACCCTAAAAAATCAGTTCGATTAGAAAAATCATAGGGTGGGGACCGTTTTATTCCCCGTCCACGATGTTGACCCAGACGATAGGGATGTCGTTTGGGATGTTCTTTTTATTTTTTGTTTTTTTCTCCATGATCTTACACCTCTCGGAGCCGTAAGGCAAGGACGCGAGCGCGATTTGCGACAACAAAGGATTTGGCGATGAATTCCACTTCACTTGCTTCTTCCGGGCTTGATACTTGACCAACAATCATCATTTTTTATCACTCCTCACTTCCTATTGTGTGGTTTGCTTTAAAGCGTCTTGTTGTACACCGAGTACCCTGGTCCTGTACAGTTCTTATCCAGCGATGGAAAAAGTCATTTTGCTCTGTTTTTGAAACAATCAGGAGAATGGTTTTTTTCCTCCGATAAAGGGAAAATTTATTCGTAGCAAAAAATTTATATTTCAATGTTTCCATATGAACGTATCTTCTTAGAAGAGGAAGCTGTCGATGAACCTGATCTTACGAAAGGCCATACTGATCCTGGGTGTTCTCCTTATTGTTGTTGGTTCGAGTCAAGGGAATGCGCTCGCTTCTCCGATCATTGGTCCATATACCCAACAAGCACATGGCAACTCCGTCGTTGTCTTATGGACGACCGCTGCACCGACCAGAGAAAACAAGGTGTATTGGGGTGCGAGTCTCGCTCTTGGCAATGTCACAGTGGAAAAAAATATGTGGGCAACAACAACGCATTCCGTGACCATCAATGGATTGACCGCTGGTGTGCAGTATTTTTACAAGGTTGTATCTAATGAAGACCCAAGTCCACTGTACAACTTTTGGACGGCTTTTCATCAGAATGGTACGATACGATTTGTTGCCTATGGTGACTCGCGCGGAGGCTGGGATAACTGGCAAGCTGCATCGCTCGTGGCTGAAGCAATTGAACGCGAAAATCCTCTGTTTGTTCTGAATACCGGGGATCTCGTCGATAACGGGAAGACTCCTGATGATTGGGTTGATTTTTTCACTGCATCATCTTTTGTCCATAACAGCACGCTCTACCCAGTACTTGGGAATCATGAGAATTATAGTCATCTGTATTTTTCCTTCTTTTCTCTTCCGTTTAATGAACGTTGGTATTCGTTTGACAATGGACCGGTGCATTTCATCGGTCTTGATTCAAACCCGCGCAACGCCTATCGATTCGTTCAATACCTCTGGCTTCTTCATGAATTAGGGATACATAATCAAGCATTCACTGTTGTCTTTTTCCATCACCCAGTATACAGCTCAGGGGAAGAACATGGAAATACGACTCTTTTGCAGAAAGTATGGGCACCGGTGTTTGAACGGTATCATGTCGATATCGTGTTTAATGGCCATGATCATGATTATGAGCGTAGTTATGTCAATGGTATCATCTATATCGTCACGGGTGGCGGCGGCGCCCCCATTTATGATGTCGGGCATAGCCCCTGGACAGTGTATTCTGAAAAAACCTATCATTATTGTATGCTTACCGTGAATTCGTCGACTTTAACATTTGAGGCAAAGAAACCAGATGGTTTTGTTTTTGATTCTTTTATTCTTACCAAATGAAACGTCCGAGTCATGAGAGTTCAGGTGGAATCTTCCCTACGATATCGTTTTATAACCTTGTTCCAGTTTATCGGTGCTCATGAACAAAAACATTACCATGGCACTTCTGCTCATTCTTGTTTCTTTTGTGTGGGCTGGATCGTTTATTATTGTTGAAATAGCGACAAAGGAGATCGACCCTATTGATTTGGGGTTCCTACGGTTTCTGGTGGCTACTCCGTTGATGTTCCTGCTTGTAGTGCTGCGGAAGAAACCGTTATTGCTTCCAAAAAAAGAGTTGCCCTGGTTAGTTGTCCTTGGTTTGACTGGGGTGACGTTGTTGTATTTGTTCCAGTTCCTTGGGATTCATTATACGAACGCTCCGACTGCCTCAGTCCTCATCAATACGAACGTGATTTTCATTGCGATTCTTTCTGGTCTCTTCCTGCATGAGATATTGACAGGGAAAAGGATCGCTGGTATCATTCTATCGTTTATCGGAGTTTTCGTCATCATGATCTCCGATCTGTCGACACAAGAGATGACCTTTGATAACCTTTTTTTCATCGGTGGGATCCTTATGCTGTTATCTGCGTTCTGCTGGGCATTGTACACACTCGTGGGAAAACGACTGTTACAGAGGTATGATGAGTTTGTGATTACCACCTATGCGTTTGGTCTTGGGACGTTGTTCTATCTCCCCTTTGTTTTCTTGCATATCGGTCCGGTTCTTCAACAAACCTCACTGGATGGATGGCTCGCGATCCTGTATTTAGCATTGGTGTGTTCTTTGTTTGGATATCTGGGATGGTACTATGCGTTAAAACATATTGATGCGAGCAAAGCAGCAGTGTTTTTGAATTTCATCCCTCTCTTTACGATTCTGATGTCGTTTTTCCTTGGGACGAGTTTTTCCTGGTTTTTCCTTCTGGGGGCAGGCTTAATAATCTATGGTGTATATCTCACCCAAAGAACCTAACAGGAATGGATTACAGAGCATGTTTTGTGTCGAATGCGGGAAAGACGAGACGATCTTTCAAAATGGTGTCTGCCTCAGCTGTTATCTGAAGAATATGCAGTTTTCCAAAGGACCAACGATAATGGATATCAAATTTTGCCCTCGTTGTTCCTCCTATAAACACAAAAACACCTGGGTGCAAGAGGACTTTGACGATATCCTGAGACAACACATCAAAGATGCTTTTTCGATCAGTCCTGAACTGAAAAACGTCGCGATACAAACCCAGTGTAAGGAACAGGATCGCATCCTGCGTTGTATGGTGTCCATCACTGGTTCTTTAGAAGGTCAATTGATAACGGAGCAGCATCCACTAACGGTACGTATCAAGCGGAGCACCTGTGATGTCTGCTCTCGGGAGGCTGGGGGGTACTACGAAGCGATCATTCAGATACGCGCAGAGAAACGAACATTTCCGAAGGATGAGTTAACTATCCTTCGCTCTACCGTAGAATCCATGATTAATCAGTTACAAAAGAGCGGGAAACGAGGCTTATTTATCACTGATTTTGATGAAAATCGTCAAGGTCTTGATTTCTTCCTCAGTGAAAAAACAACTGCGTTCTCCATAGCAAAAAAAATCCAGGAACAGTTCGGCGGCGAGTTTAAACAATCCGCAGCCACCGCAGGAATGAAAGACAGCAAACAGTTATACCGGATGACTTATCTGGTCCGGATCCCAGCATACCGCCAAGGTGATTTCTTCTCATATGACAAGTCGTTTTTCTTGATTGTTTCTCTTCACGAAAATAAGGTCCGCGCCATTGAACTATCCACCTGGATTGAAAAGGTGATCGATGGAAAAGACATTCAGCCTTCGAAGATTTATGGTGGGAAGGAACTTATCAGAGAAATGATCGTAGTCAGTCGGTCAAAAAAAGATATTCAACTGATGAACCCGAAAACCTATTCTACGATTGAGATTCGAAAACCAACGATGGAGTTGATCAATACCCCGATGGTGAACACTGTGAAGCTGGACGGCTATCTTTTTTTAGTCCCAGGATAAGTGTGGTTTTCGAGCTTTTTTTGTTTCCTCATTTTCATTGAATGTTCATATTGGTTTTTATGGAACTATCTTCTTGTACATCAGAATAGTTTTATGGGAGAAATCCTTGTGGTATGTGTATGCGGGTCGCATTGAAATTTGCCTATGATGGGAAAACCTTTTCTGGATATGCCCGACAGCCTGGTCAGCGGACGATTGAGCAAGTCTTGTTGAATGTTTTGATTGAGCAAGGAATGTTTCAGGATGTGAAGATCGCTTGTTTTCGTACCGCGAGTCGTACCGATCGGGGTGTGTCTGCGTTAGGAAATGTCTGTGCGTTCGACACCACTGTTTCATACGATGCCATTATCGCATTGTTAAAAAATGATGCATCAGAGGTGTTCCTCTATGGAACTAAGGAGGTAGAACCAGGTTTTTATCCTCGTCATGCCATCCGAAGAGAGTACCGGTATTATCTCCAAAACAATGGTATTGATATTGAGAAATTACTCTGTGCTGCCGGATTGTTTACTGGGGAGCATAACTTTCAGAATTTCGCCAGGGTTGAACCGCTGAAAAACCCAGTTCGAACCATTGACGCTATTGTCATTTCTGAGAGAAAGGATTTTTTGATTCTTGATTTCTCTGCACAGACATTCTTGTGGAATCAGATCCGACGGATCGTGTCAGCGCTGAAAAAGGTAGGGACTGGCATCCTTTCTATCGAAGAAATCAGACAAGGGTTAGATCACCCCGAAAAAAAGGTGGATTTTCAAGTTGCCGCATCTGAACCGTTGCTCCTGAAAGACGTTGTGTATGATTTCTCCTTTAACTATGTTAAGGAGTATAAAAAGAAGCTTCTGAAATTTGAAAAAAGTATTGTTTCTTCTTTATGACGATGCATTATCTATTGGTAGATGTTACACCGTCACCTCAAGTTCTTTCACCTGTTGTGCGGCCAGCACCTCGTTCATCTTCAGATATGTCAGGTCCATGTCTTTTTTCTTCGTCCAGGTTTCTTCCAACGGAGTGAGTGTTGGTACTTTATTGACCATCCCAGCCATCTTATCATTCTCATTGTTCATCACCGCAAGGACTGATTCATAGCCAAGCCTGCTGGCAAGCACCCGGTCGAATGCGGAAGGATCCCCACCCCGCTGCACATGACCAAGCACACTGACTTTGATATCCCAGTTGATGACTTTTTCAATGGCTGCTTTTATCTCAGCCGCTCCACCGGTTGTTTCCCCTTCGGCGATCACGATGATGCTGCTATGTTTCCCTGCTTTATATTGGGCGGCTAGCTCTTCAACAAGTTGTGGTATCGGCATGGGTGACTCGGGAATAAGAATATCCTCGGCGCCTCCACCGATCCCCGTGTAGAGTGCGATATAGCCTGAGGTGCGTCCCATGACCTCGATGATGAAGAGTCGTGAGTGCGATGATGCGGTATCTCGTATCTTATCAATGGCTTCAAGTGCGGTGTTGACCGCAGTGTCGAATCCTACGGTAAAATCAGTTCCATAGAGATCATTGTCAATCGTCCCGGGGACCCCAATACCCTGGATCGGAAATTCCTGGATGAGCTGATGGAGTCCACGAAACGAACCATCTCCTCCGATCACCACAATGCTGTCGATGCCGAAGCGTTTCAGGCTTTTGAATGCTTTTTCCCGTCCTTCCTTGGTGAGAAACTCACTGCTCCGGGCGGTCTGCAGGACAGTACCACCATCCTTGATAATATTGCTGACATAGTACCGGTTGACTTGTTCGATGTCCCCTTCGATCATTCCTTGGTACCCGCGTTTGATCCCAAACATGGTGTTTCCATGATATATCCCGGTGCGTACGACCGCGCGGATTGCGGCATTCATCCCTGGTGCATCACCACCGCTTGAGAGAACTCCGATGTATTTTCCCTGACCCATCTTCCATCACCTAGTGTTATACTGAAATCGTTTTTAGCATTTAAAGCATTCCGCGGAAAAAGGATTTTACTTCTATGACCTGATTTCTTGTTCTTTTATCTGGTTGTTTGAACCTAAATATTTATTATGAACGAACTGTTCATGTGTTGTTCGTGCAGGGGTAGCCAAGCCTGGTCTACGGCGACAGACTCAAGATCTGTTCCTGCAGAGGTTCGGGGGTTCAAATCCCTTCCC
>DAYE01000014.1:14009-22585 GCA_002506745.1 Euryarchaeota archaeon UBA33 | reverse complement strand
CTGAACCTCCGGTCTGAAAGGTGCTTGATTTCCTCCAATATTGACAAAAACCTTTCCTGTAGTCATATTATGTTGTCCATCATGATATGCATACAAGCCTCTTTTTACAAAAGTAAAGCTGTATGAATCTCCTTCACCCAGTATACCAGAGCGAAAATAATCATCATCACTGGCAACGGAATGAGGCTGAGGTTCAAGATTTGTCCAGGTTACCGTTGAGTTTGGTTCTATGATTACAACATCTGGATGAAACGCTTGCTGATAAATAGTTACAGCAACTCTGCTCGTGGTTGGTTGAGGATTCAATGTATCCTTGAGTGGATCATTCTGCTCAGCTTGTATGGATATAGCCGAGATAGTCATACATATACAAATTAACAATCCAACAATTTTTTTCATATTTTTAACCCCCAATTATTAATTTAATATATGAATAGATAATAAAGTCATCAGATATAAAGTTTTCGTGATAGAAAAGAAAAGTGAGATGGCAAACTTTTTTAGAATAAACATTCACTATGAAATAATTAAATCCTGTTTCTTGGGATGAAAAGGGATCTTTGATTGACCTCTTGTTCTTGACTAGATTTCATAGGTTTGACATTTTCGGTTTTCCCTGAGGAAATAGAAATTGATATATTGAGTGAATTAATCCTGATTCGCTATCACGTAAATCCTCTGTCAATAGTTATGTGTTTTCGCTTTTTATCACTCGTTAATGATATCATTGAATGTATAGTTCTGGTCTCCCTTACGTCGCCAAATTTCCTTGAATGGTTGCTTCTGACACCGCATAGTGAAAAGAAAGAAACAGGCGAGCTACTGCACTTTCAGGATGAACGGTCCGAGCAGGAGCGCGGTTGCTGTTTTATTTACATCACCAGCGGTGACAATAATGTCTACGGAGCCGAAGCCAAACACGAAATCCGTTTTTACCTTTGTACGGGATCCCGGGGATATCGTTGAGATATTCCGTGTAGTGACACGCCCCAGTAGAACGATACCGCTATTGATAGAGATAGACCATGCAACATCAGATGCTGTCGCGCCACCGACATTTTTAATTACTGCCGTGACACCGAAACCACCGGTGATTGCGCCAATCTCAATGCGGGGCAACGCAAGAATAGTAATAAGGGAGTCTTCTGACCAACCACTTTCTACACCTTCACTATCCTTGGCTTTTACCGTAATGTTGTAGTCTCCAATCACGGTCCATGTATGCTTAAAAATAACGGTTTCGCCAGAGCTATAGGGGCCGAGCCAATCACTTACTGCATCTCCCCAGGAGACCATATAGAATACGTCACTGCTCTCCGGATCTGTTGTACTGGTCGTAAACGTATACTCAACTCCAATATTCCCCGTGGCAGGTCCGATTGGTTTATCAGGGACATCTGGTGGTGAATTGGGGGTACCGCGCCAGATTTTTACGGATGAATCACCGAGAACGTTGTACTCCTCAAAATAGTATTTACTCATTCCACCACCGCCATAGTGCTGATAGAGATAGTACAAACCCATGTTGGTCATGCCACCGATGGTCTCGATGCCGTCTTCCCACCAAGACTTAAACATGCTTCTTTCTAAGATATCATCCTCATCCCAGTATGAATAGGTCGTCGCACCCCAGAACGCAAGACCACCTTTGTGTGGTGCACGCAGCCAGGTTTCCCCAAAGCATTCGCCGACTGTGAACTGATTCGTAAGACAGGCGTGGCTACAGACAAACGGATACATTCCATCGTTGGTTAAAGCGTTGACATTGGATTGATAGAACACAGGACCATCCGCCCAATAATCAGTGCCCCCATGACCAGAGTAAATCGCTAAGCTACGACCGTCGTTCAACGCATCAGTCACCTTCTGTGTGGTATTCCCAGGATAATAAGAATAGATCTTATCGCAGGTATAGTCATTGGGAGCGAGATAGGTGTCGATGACAAAGTTATGGGTCCCCTCAGAAACCTGATGGTTGTCAGTAGATGCTAAAAACGCTGCTTTTGTAATCCACGCTTCATCAGGGAAAGACCCTTGTTCATAAAAAATTGTTTTATCCACCATCGTAGTAACTTGCTCTGCAGTTGCGGCAGGGAATCGACTGATGATGACGTCAGCAAAATAATCGCCCGCATCAATGGTTACATAATATAAATCAGTACAGGTTCCAGTATCAGAACCAGTCCATGTTGGAATTTGCGCAACATCACCGACAAGAAGGACATANNTTTTCTTTTGTCGGTCCAGCAGGAATTTCTGATGTTTTGGTAACTGTCACATCGAACCCTTTGGTTATTTTCTCATCAGCAAGTAGTTGAATTTCGTCATAGAAATCGTCGTAAACGATAATCAGGTACCCTTCTTGTCTCAGTCCCTTGTTTTCCGTGCCTTGCAAAGAACCGTAGTTAATGAATAATGTTTTATACTGTTGGTCAAAAGATGGTGTGGTATAGCGATCAATCTTTTGCGCGGTCTGCGCTAAGTCGCTGTCGGGAAGGTTGATACGTAGAACACAGTGTGTCATGATTCTCAGCTCGCCAGAGACCGGGTTATATTGGACCGGTGAAATCTCTAGGAACGCGATGTTTCGTCCTCGCAGTTCCCCGATCACACTCACCTTCGCAATCGGTGAGGGAAGCAATGTATTCATTGCATAGTATGTATCATCCATGGTAAATGCAACAGATGCCCCTTCAATTTTCAGAAGCGATGGTTGAACCGGGATAATCCTTGAGGGAAGCTGTAATGTTTCTAACGAGGTTGTTTCCCAGGAAACCGAATCGACAATTAATTCAGGATTTGCACCTTGGGGGATTTCGATAAATCGGGAGAATGTCGGAAGCTGTGCTTGGCCGACGACGGTGGTTATACCTTCGTCTGGCAGTTCGAGAGTTGCAAACTCTTGACCAGCAAGGGTAGATTGTCCAAATACAAGCGTCGGAGGATTGACAGTAACAGTAACTACTGGTGTGTCTCCCTCATAAAACGTCGATTCTACAGAAATAGATGTCNNGTTGCTTGAATAACTATATTTTTTTTATTGTTCCACTTCATTCGTCATATCCCCTATTATTTAATTAATACACTAATAATGAACACTAACAAAATTCGTGTTTATATAGATATCGACCATATGAAAACCACAGAACGCAAATCTGAAGGGGTGACACTAGCCTAAAACCCTGTTCCTTCTTTTGGTTTTTCTTCAATGTACACCACTTATTTTTTTTATATCTTCTATCGTCCTTTATAAAAATAGAAGTGATTGGTTGATTCACACATATTCAGTAGGTCTTTTTTCGTATTGTTTCTATTCCTTTTTCAATGCATTTCGAATTTGGGCTCTAACAAAAATTATTTTTTTATGATGACGAAGGGTCCAAGAAGGAACACTGATACGGTTTTTTCAGTTATCTCTGCAGTAATCGTTATGGTAATCCTGCCGATACCTAAGAGAAATCCGGTTTGTATCGGGGTGGAAAACCCAGGTTGGATCTCCGTAATCGTGTCGTTAGTGTGCCGTCCGAGAAGAATCAGACCACCTTTAAGGGCAATAGACCAGGAAACATTCGTTGCTTTACTGGCACCGATGTTTTTCACCTCTGCGGTGACGCTGCCGAAACCAGTGGTAATCTCACCAATTTCAATCAGAGGTGTTGTCTCGATATGGACTGCGATGGGATTCGACCATCCACTTTCAAGTCCTAGAACGTCTTTTGCTTTTACTTTCAAGGTGTAATTACCCACGGTGCTCCAGGCGTGGGTCGCTTCAGCTGGAGTACCAGAATCAAAGGGACCGATCCACGCTCCAATGGTGTCACCCCAGGACCACTGGTAATACACTTGTTGTGATTCAGGGTCAGTGGTAGTAGTTGTATATGAATAGTTGATGTTCGGCACCCCTGTTAGCGGTCCTTCTGGTTGCGCTGGGTTGTTTGGTGGTTGGTTTGCACCAGTCGCCGCAAGATTCTCCACCGCATCAATATCGCACCCGGGATTCATCTCGCTAGGACTTCCGGTTCCATCATCGACGATTTTAACGTAACGTGCTGATTCGACAGAACCATCGGCCAAGTCAAACTCTGATGTTCCCATTCCAGTTCCTAAGGAGACCCAGGGGCCATTCCAGTTCGTAGATACAGATACAGCGTATCCATCGGTGGTTGTATCTCCTTCAAATACCTTAAGGTCGGATGCATCGGGGAGGTCGGTAATATTATCGGTCATATCGACAATAATTGATCCACCAACACCAAGTGATGCGCAGATCCCATCAGGAGGTCCAAGGAGAGAAATCCCTTCGGTTGGGTTGTTCTGGTAATTATCAGATGGTGCATAGTAATCACACGTAGTGACTTGGTAAGCATAGAATTGGTTACTTGGGTTTAATGCAACATTCAGGACTGTTGGGTCTCCTGAGTTAACCTGAACGGAAAATGTTTTTTCTTGGAAACCGTTTGCTCGGTAGTGAACCGTGTAGGTTCCCGGGAGCAGCACACGATGGTAATCACCAACAATGGGGTCTGCGAAACAAGGCCACGATGCTTCATCCACCCAGATTGTCGCAGGAATAGGTTGACCGTTGTTTGCATTCGTCACCACACCGGTGAGCCCCATGTCTGCAGCGTCGATGATCTCCAGCATCGCATCTCGGTTGAGGCTCCATGCCTGCGGGATGTTGGAGCTCTGTACTTCGATGGTCCAGTCCATATCGCCTCGGCAGCCGTAGCTAAAGTCATTACAATCACCAAGTGTCTGGTACCAGTCGTACCCCTCGACGACCCAATATCCGTTATGGGAACCATATTGTTCGGAGAGAAATTCGACCGCATCGTTGTCAGGGACCCGTTGTGTTTTATGGTTCCAGACGTAGTTGACAATATCCCCGGAGCAATGAAATGATAATGATAAGACAAAGTTATTTTGTAACGCATTGTTTCGCACCGCTTGTGTCTCTGGTTCCGAATAAGGAGTTGTGCTTTCTGGCATGTACCCATAATTCCTGTTGAGGTCAATGCCATGAGCATTATACCGAGTGTTTGCCTCCCGCCCGTCCGGGTTCACCATAGGGATAATCCAGATCTCCCGGTTGTCCACCAGCTCAGTGATCATCGGATCAATGCTATAGTTTTGAACAAGGAGCAATGCGAGATCCAAGGGTAACTCAGCGGACATGTATTCGTTCCCATGATGAAGACCGCAGATACGCACCTCCGGTTCATTTTCTTCATTATCAGGGTTATCGGTGATCTTTAAACCCCAGAGAACCCGTCCTTGCACACTCTGCCCCAGGTTATATAACTGAGTAATATCGGGGTAGGTACTTGCGATGGTTTGAAGTTCAGCGGCCATCTGAGAATATGAGTGAAAATCACGTTCAAGGTCAGGGGAGTACAACCATCCTTGCTCTTTTGCGATACCATCAGGGACAACCTCGGGAGAGAAGTTCATCGAAGACAGCCACGCGAATTCTTCTGCTGAGACAAGGACAACGACAGAAGTTCTTGATCGGTTCACCTCAAGAATGGTAATCCTGTTTTGAATAATGTCCGTAAGCACAGATGGTTCTGAGAGCGGAACAGTAGCAACAATTGAAGGTAACGAATGGTACGTTATTTCTTGTGCTGTGAGAAACCCGGCCAGCCCTATAGAAAACATCAAAGTAAAAAATACACACAGCGCATAGCCTTTTTTCGAAATAGGAATTCTATTCTTCATCTACAAATATCCCCCATTGATTGATGGAAATGCATTTTTTTATTAATATTCTTTTCGACTTACAAGAAGAAATCTATGGATAGGACATCTTCTTCTTAAGCGAGCAGGTTGCGTGACATATCAAACAAGAGACAACCTGCGATATTACATTATAATTACTATATACACAGTAAACCCATATATAAATATTGTTTACGATTCATGCGCATGTCGTTTAATNNATCCCAGGCATCATGATGTCAAGCAAGATAAGGTCTGGGAGTGGGGTAACCTTTTGTAAGATTTGGAGACATTTTTCCCCGCTCTCAGCACCAATAACATGATATTCTCCTGATGGGTCCTCTAAGACTTGTTTGACTGAGAGGACAATATCAGTATAATCATCAACGACGAGTATTGTTTTTACCATCTCCTCCAATCAACTCTCATTAAGTATATATAATTAATGATATTTTCATAAAAATCTTAATCGCGCGATGATACATTGATTCAGTAATATCAATAATTCAAAAAAATGAGAGGAGAAGGGATTCCAAGCGTCTTATAAAAGCAAGACATTTAAAGAACATTGATATTATGTTATGTGGAGATGGAAGCCGCTCGATTAAAACACCATAAGATGGATGAGATGGGACCTTATGCTGGATAGTGCTGATGTTACTCGACAATTTGTAGAGACAATAATCGAAATCATTGGACGAAAAACATCACAAGAATATGCAGTGGTAGCCATACAAAACCTGCTAAAAAAACTTCGACTTAGCTATCCTTTTTTAAGAGAGATACAAATCAAAAATTCGCGTTCCTCAGAATTAGAAGGTACAGTATCAGTGAATGATTCACTGAATACGATCCCTCCAAAAGACGTTGGACAGGCTTTAAAGGAACTTATAAAAAAGATTATGATTTCGTTAGGAAAAACCGCAGGATATTTCTTCATTCGAGAAACGCGAGAAAAAATTGGTACCGAATATGATACGTTCCTCCTGAAGACGATGGATGTCGACTTAACACTATTACAGTCGACTTTAATTGTGGAGAATAAATCAATAAATGTCCTTGAAATCGAAAAATCTGATGTAATAAGAAGATTCTTAAAGGTTCTATTGGAGGCCGTAGAGAAGCAAACCTCGAAGTCATTTGCGATAGCCTGTCTCCAACAACATATCGAAAAATTGAGACAATCGTACCCTTTTCTCGACTCTGTTTTGGTCAATGACATTCGATATACGTTAGGACCTGAGAACCTTATAGTGCACGAGGAGATCAATACGATTGAACCTCAAGAACTTGGCAGAGCATTGACTTCAATCCTCCAAGAGATTGATAAAACACTTATTGATCTTGGGCGGAACTCAATCGCAAGTGACCTGAGGGCACACCTGACATTCGAATATCTAGCAAAACTAAATGAGATGAGCGTCACCATTACGTCACAAGGTATTGGGAACAATGCTGTATTCACGCAAGTAATCAAAACATTGATTGATACTATCGGGAAATCAAGTTCAGAGGATTATGCGATTTTTGTTATAAATTCGTTTCTCCGAAAAATTGACACGAAGTATGAGTTTCTTAAACTGATAAACGTAGAAACTGCTGTCAACAAAGGAGAGTTGTATCATATCGTAATCGGAGGAAATCTCGATACGATTAGTGAAACCGATGCACGACGAGCAATCCAACTGCTCCTTGAAAGTATAATAAGATCGTTAGGAAAAATCAGCGATGAGTTTGTCCAGGAATTTAAGAATTCACTTGATAAAAAATATCTCTTAAAAATTGAGGAGATAGGTATCAACTTCCATATGATCGAACTCCATGAGGCGATGTCGCCAAAAATAGAATAAATAATAGTGTAAAAGATGAATAATATCAAATTTGATATGAAAAATATTGATGAAAAATTCGAAATGAAACTATCGATAGGCAAGAGAAAATGACAAAAAAACTGTCCGATTCTCAAAAACCATTCCCAAACAATTACCCAGATATATCACCGGAGGGACGGAAAAACCATGATGGAACCGTTTGATCTGAAGGGCTATATCATGAGTCGCATCCACATAAAACTCACGTTATTGTTCCTACTTGTAGGACTTGTCGCCCCAGCAATAGGCATAGGTTATTTCTATTTAATCGCAAATTCATTCCTCATACAAAATTCTGAATTGTTTAGACAACAACAAATGCTCTTGAACGCCGCTGCATTGCTTATTATCATCCTAATCGCAGTCAACACGATGATCATTGGATTCTTCATCTCACGATCCTTTTCCAAACCTATCCGCGAACTGTATATCGCAGCACAGGAATTAGAAAAAGGGAATTTTAAAATCAGAACGATCATAAAAACAAACGATGAACTGGCTCAACTTAGCGATGCATTCAATCGAAGCGCACTCGCTTTAAGTAAGATGGAGGACGAACGAACCAATCTTGACAAATCAAAATCAGAGTTCCTTAGCATTACCTCTCATGAACTCCGAACCCCCATTACTCCCCTTAAAGCCCAACTGCAAATGCTTCAACAAGAGTATTTCGGAAAACTTACAGAGAAACAAAAAGAAAGCCTGACCATCATTCTCCGCAACACAGAACGACTCAATAAAATCATCGAAGATTTCCTTGAGATCTCTCGNNCTTCCCATTATCGAGATAGATCCGGACCGAATCAGCCAGGTCTTACGAAACCTTGTCCACAATGCGATTAAATTTTCACCATCAGGCAGCACCATCGAGATCAACGCAGAACTACAAAAATATTTTATACGATTCAGCGTGAAAGACCAAGGAGTTGGATTGGACAGCGAGGATCAAATCCGTGTGTTCGAACCATTCTACCAAGTAGAAGGATC
>DAYE01000014.1:10372-13955 GCA_002506745.1 Euryarchaeota archaeon UBA33 | reverse complement strand
ATGGGTGATATTGAGTTTAGTGAACTCAAAAATAAACACTCTCTTAACAAAGAAGACCTTATAGAGTATGTTATTTCGTTGGAAAATCAAAGTATCCTTCGTCATACACATGCAGATGATTTAAAAACAAATATCGGGAAGATATTTGGTGAAGAAAACCGAAAAGAAGAAAACAAACAAAAAGATAAAGAAATAAGAGGAGAATGAAAGGTGATAAAATGAGATTACGATGGCTATTAACCATAATGTGCCTGGTGATATCCCTAATACCGATAGCGATGATTGTTGGACTGCAAGGTTTAGAAATCGTAACCCTCTTCCTGGGTCTTATCCTAGTTATCACCCTGGTTGTCGCATTCGCGATTTCCTATTTTATCTCTAGACCTCTTGTAAAATTAACAAAAAACATTGATGANNTGATATGAAAAATATTGATGAAATAAGCAAAGGTAATTTGGACGTTGAACTAGAAAAAAGTGAGATTTACGAGATCAATAATCTCACGAATTCTTTAGATCGGGTAATGGCAAGCCTCAAACTAGCTATCAATAAAGTCGGGGTACGAAAAGAGGAGATTTTTCATGATGTGATCAAGGCGAAAGAAGAAGCGGAGGAGAAGTACGAGATCCTGTTAAAAAAAATCGATGGATGGATCTGGGAGATTAATGACAAAGGGATATGTACAAAATGTTCTTCGAAAATCACTGGGACCCTTGGGTACACTCCCAAGCAGATAATAGGCAAGGAAATTTTTAGATTTTTACCGCTGCAAGATGCGAATAAATTAAAAGACATTATCCATGTGATATCACAGCAGAAAACAGATACTGCCAATAAATTGGATTTACACTGGATGTATCAAAACAACTCCCGTCCGGTATGGGTACGTTCGTTTTGTATCCCTATTATCGACAGTATTGGAACCTTCCAAGGTCTGCGTTGTTTTAGCAGAGACGCCACAGAATATCAGGTTGCAGAAATAAAGATAGAGGAGCTAGAAAATAAGTTAAGCGACGCATATAAACAGTTACATGAGGTTCTGCAGCATCAGCCAAAGGGAAATACGCTTATCGAACCTGTCTTTTCTCCACCAACAGAACAGGAGTTTGATTATATGATTCTGTTCGATGAAGACGCAAAAATCATTGATTGTACAAATGACATCCAGAAGAGACTTGGATTTACCAAAGAAGAAATGCTCACCCTTACTTTTGCCGACATCGTCTATCTTGAGTCGTATCAGGACATCAAAGTAAGTTTAGATGAAATAAAGAAGCAAGGGAGTACACAGATAAAAAGCATCCACAAGAAAAAAGACGGGTCGTCACTATTTGTCAGTGAACATATCACCTATCTGAAAGACCGTAATGCGTTCATCTGTATGGTAAAACAAGATACAATGTAAGAGATGATGAAAAAAATTACCTCCTCTGTTTTAAGTACGGACCTCTCTTAGGAAACCATCAACTATTTATGTGAATTTCTTATCTGGGGTCTTGAGAATATGACAATAAAACCATCACGGCGTGCACAAGGAGTTGAATACGCGATTCGAGATGTTCTTATCCCAGCCAAACAACTGGAGAAGAAAGGGATCACGATTTTGAAGCTGAATATCGGGGATCCTAACGCGTATGATTTTGATACACCACAGCATATCAAAGATGCGTTGTACAAATCAGCAAATGAACGTCATAATGGGTATGCACCGTCAGAGGGTTTTCTTGAATTACGCAAGGCTATCATTGAGCGGGAAAAAACGAGAAATAACGTCTCCTATGAACCTGATGATATCTGTGTGACGACCGGGGTCACCGAAGGCCTTCAGATGCTTCTGAATGCATCATTAGATCCGAAAGATCAGTTATTAATCCCAGGACCCACCTATCCGCAGTATAACGTGATTACGAAATTTGCTGATGCAGAGCCAGTCCCGTATCATTGTATTGAGAAGGAGAACTGGCAGCCTGATGTCGATGACATCCGTCAAAAGATAACGGAAAAAACGAAAGGAATCGTCCTTATCAACCCGAATAATCCGACCGGTGCACTGTATTCAAAGAAGATCTTAAAGGAAATTATTGATATCGCTGGTGAACACGGCATCATGGTCATCTCTGATGAGATTTACGATGATTTGACCTTTGATGGGCGACAGTTTGCGACCGCATCACTTGCAAAAGATGTCCCTATTATCACGTTCAATGGATTTTCAAAAGTGTACATAATGCCCGGGTGGCGTATCGGATATACCATGTTCAAACATAATGGAGAGCTTGATGAAATACAAGAAGCGTTCATGCGGATTGCTCGATCGCGACTCTGTGCGAACTCAGTCTGTCAACTTGCTTGTATCCAAGCATTACGCGGACCACAGGACCATATTGAAAAAGTCAATGACAAATTACGACAACGGCGTGATTTTTCCTATAAGCGTCTCAACGAAATAGAAGGTATTTCTACAGCAAAACCAGATGGTGCGTTTTACATTTTCCCAAAAATTGAGGCGATGGGTAAAGGTCCGTGGAAAAACGATAAGGAATTCGTCCTGGATCTCTTGGAGGAAGCACATGTGTTGACGGTTCATGGATCAGGGTTCTGCGCGACGTACGGAAAAGATCATTTCCGAGCTGTGATTCTCCCACCGATGGAAATCTTGGAAAAAGCATTTGATGCGATGGAAGGATTCATGAAAAAGAGGTTAAAACAACAATAAATCGTCTTTTGAATTCGTAAAAACCACTTTTTTTATAAATAGGAATATAAATTACAAAGAGATTCTTATTTGTGAGGTTGGAATCATGGATGAAAAAGAGCCGAACGTCTTTAATAGTCCAAAATTAAATGAATACAAAGCGATGGAGACCAAGCTGTACGGGGAGTTGATGAAAGCGTGTCGTTTTTATCATAACAAACTTACACTGATCTCAATTTTGGGCATATTGGAGCTTGTCAGCCAAGAGATCAAGGATTTAGATAAGACTGATTTTAAAAACATTGACGATGAAATTATTCACAATAGAGATTTATTGAACCAGTTGATATAAGTGATTTTTTATATCTCAAGCTATTCTTTTTTTTATCTCGTTGGTTTCAGTAAGAATAATCGATGTAGGAGAATAGATACATAAAAGTATATCTTAATGTATACATAAATTAGGGGGTTTTAAGAAAGAATTTATCAAAAGATTAAAGAGGAGCAGGATATTAAAGACTCCTTGAGGGACCATATGATTATCGCTCAGCTTAGTATCGCACCACTTGGGAAAGGAACCAGCGTCAGTGCCTATGTAAAAATCGTCAGAGAAACCTTAAAAAAAGAGCATGTAACATTCCAAACAAACCCAATGGCTACAGTGATCGAAACAAAAGATTTAACCACCCTCTTCCACGTCATCCAAAAAGCACATCAAGCTGTGGTAGACGCTGGAGCAGAACGCATCATAACCGAAATAAAAATCGATGATCGACGAGATAAAGAAGCGACAATGAATTCGAAGCTGGAATCCCTCAAATAACCAACGTTACTTAAGGTTTCAAAACAGTTATATGGGACATCTTCATTTCGAGTTGCGGGAAGGTA
>DAYE01000014.1:0-10367 GCA_002506745.1 Euryarchaeota archaeon UBA33 | reverse complement strand
CGAAGCGAAATCTACAACCCGGATATTGTCATCGTACTTGACGAAAGTATTATGGAAATCGTCGATGTATTAAAAGGGATAAAAAATGACGGAAAAATTTTAATAAACACCAGGAAAAAACCCCAGGATTTCAAATTTTCTCACCAGTATCATGTCGCCACCGTCGATGCAACCGGCATCGCTCTCAAATACGACATCCTCGTTGGCGGAATCCCCGTGGTGAACACTCCAATCCTTGGTTCGGTACCAAAAATCCTTAATCGAGTGACACTTCAGTCGATACAACAAGTAATCAATAGTAAATGGACCGCAAAAAAGGAGCTAGGAGATCGAAACATAAAAGCGACACAGGATGCATTCGACCAAACAGAGGTGAACTTTTGAAGAAATATCCAGTTGAAACGAGTCTATCCTACCCAAAAAAAGGCGCGATGGGGAAAACCGGGAGCTGGCGGGTATTCAAACCAATCCTTGACAAAAAAAAATGCGTGAAATGTTTACGATGCTGGATTTTTTGCCCTGAAGGCAGTATACACCGTGAAAAAGACGATTCTGTCAGTATTGACTATGATTTCTGCAAAGGCTGCGGCGTCTGCGCGAATGAATGCAACGTAAAAGCAATAATCATGGAGCGAGAGGAGGCAAAGAAAAAATGACGATTATGATGGATACCGGCAATCGCATCGCAGCAAAAGCAGCAGTGATGGCGCGACCAGAGGTCGTCGCAGCATACCCGATCACCCCGCAGACGACGATGGTAGAAGCAATCGCTGAGTATGTCGCACGCGGAGAGTTTAAAGGAGAGTACATCTGTGTCGAAAGTGAGCATTCTGCGATGTCCGCATGTATTGGAGCAAGTGCTGCCGGCTCACGGACGTTTACTGCAACCTCATCCCATGGGCTGTTGTTGATGCATGAGATGCTCCATTGGGCCGCTCTCGCGCGACTCCCTATCGTCATGTGCAATGTCAACCGAGTCATCGGACCAGGATGGAACATCTGGGTTGATGAGAACGACTCGATTTCGCAACGTGATACTGGTTGGATTCAATTTTACTGCAGCAGCAACCAGGAAATCTTTGATACGGTCATCCAAGCATTTAAACTCGCAGAACATCAAAAAATCGTACTGCCCGTGATGGTGAATCTGAATGCGTTTATTCTATCACATACATCCATGCCTGCAGAGATCACTGAACAACAGACAGTAGACGATTTCGTAGGAAAGTACGTTCCGAACTGGAAACTTGATATTGACAATCCAACGACATTTGGGAATATCATCGGCCCAGAATATTACTATAAAGTGCGACGAGCGATGCAAAACGCACAACAGAACGCAAAACAATTGATTCCGCAGATAGCAAAAGACTGGGAGAAAGCCTCCGGATATTTCCACGGTGACCTTTTAGAGTATTACAAATGTGAAGGNNATTGGTCTTGCGCGCGTTCGGGTGATACGACCGTTCCCCACAGAGGAAATCCGAAAGCTAGGGAAACAAGCGGACCTCATTGTGATCGATCGAAATATTTCTATCGGCTTGGAAGGTGCGGTTTTCAACGAAGTAAAAGCAGCGTTATACGGGCAATCAGATGCAAAAGCAACAGGTTTTATCGCAGGACTTGGCGGAAAGGACGTAACCTACAAGGACATTGAGATCATGTGCCAGAAAGCGATAAAGGGAAAAGCAACAGAACAAGAATGGTACGGGATGGAGGACTAGAAAATGGCGTTGAAAGATTATCCAGTTGACGAATGCCTCTTACAAGGGAACGCATCATGCCCGGGATGCCCAGCAACCATCGGATTACGTCTGGTGTTAAAAGCTCTAGGGAAAAAGACGATCATGGTCGTCCCTGCATGTTGTACTGCGGTCATCGAAAGCCTCTACCCACATACATCCTTTGATATCCCGGTCATGAATATTGCTTTTGAGGCAGCAGCAGCAGGTGCATCTGGGGTCGAAGCAGCGTTACGCCAACAGGGACGAACAGACATTACGGTTGCCGCTTGGGCTGGAGACGGAGGAACCTATGATATCGGTATTCAAGCGCTCTCCGGAGCCCTTGAACGGAGAACAAATTTCATTTACATTTGTTACAACAATCAAATCTATTCGAACACCGGTATTCAACGGAGCGGAGCAACCCCCTATGCTGCATGGACGACAACGACCGTCAGTGGGAAAAACGAGTTTCGAAAAGAAATGGGGGAGATCATCCTTGCACACCATATCCCCTACGCAGCACAAACCTGCATCAGCTACCCCGAGGACGTCATAAGTAAAATAACAAAAGCAAAAAACATACAAGGTCCGAAATACATAGAAATTCTCGCACCATGCCCACCAGGCTGGCGATTCAGCATGGATAAAACCGTGGAAATGGGACGACTCGCAGTCGACTCAGGCGCCTGGTCCCTGTGGGAATGTGAAAACGACGTGATGACATTCAACGGCAAAAGCAAACTGATTTTAGAAAAAAAGATCCAACGAAAACCAGTAGAAGAATGGATAAAATACCAAGGACGGTTCAGCCATCTTTTCAAACCACAGCGGGATGAGCAACGACTCAAAGCAATCGAAGATTACACTGATAATCTCTGGGAACGCTACCGAAAGTGTTATACAAATAAATAAGGTACAACGAAAACGCCATTAAGAGAGACGATTATTTTTCTTGCAGAACCCGTGCTCCTTTCTCATCAACGGTACAATAAAAAACCTTTCCATAGACGGAAAGAACCTTACAAAGAGCCGGTGTGTCTCCTACCGCAAACACCGAGTTTCCTAACATACACATGCTTGCCATGCCATGTGCGTTTGCTTTCTCAATTGCTTGCAGCACTGTCTTATCAGCAATATCGATTTTTTTTGTGAACTCCCAAGCCAGAGAAAAAAGATGCTCAAGTGAAGGTTTCTCCAATAGTTTTTTTGTGCAATATCGTCCGTACGATGCAATCTCGCGAACCTTGGCTGAATTCATAAGAATCTTTTTTGTCTCAATCTTTTTTCCAATGACACATAACACGAGATCATAGTTTCCCGGGATATGCGCCAGTATCCCCCAGGGAGGAAGACCTGCTTTTCGTCTGATCTCAATTCCACCAAAGCTACTTGCGATGACATCACCAAGTCCTGTATGTGACTGGACTTCAGCGTAATGCGCAGCTTTAATCGCATTTTCCCTTGGAAGATTGAGAAGATCTGCAAGACCGAGAGCTGCGCTTAATGCTCCTGCAGCGCTCATACCAAATCCCTGGCTCACCGGTAAATCCATGACAGTATTCACCGTTAAACTTAAGGGGGTAGTGCCAATTAGATAGTTCAGAGCGGATTTTGTAACTGGTGCATTCGATGGTTTTCCATTAATAAGAACGGTGATTGTACGATGTGACGCAGGCTGTATAAACACCTGGCTGATTGCACCAAGCGAGATACTAATTCCAGCACCACACGAGCCTGATCGGTCCATATTCTGGGAAGAATACACCGGTTCAAAAAACGCAGAAATATGCCCTGGAGCAAAAGCGATTCCCTTCATAGACCTCCGGTTAGATTATCGTAACATATCGAGGATAACAGAAGCAAGCTCTTCTTTTTTTCCTTTTTTCCAGGTGCTTTTTCCTTTTTTTGTGAGAAGAAGAACCTCGTTATACTCTCCACCAAACCCAGCAAGTGTGTTTCCGATGGCACCATCAAGATGGTATTCAGAAAGCAACTGTTGTGTTCTTCTCTTGATATTTTTCTTTTGTTCTTCTGTTTTAAAAGCAATGATTTCCCCATGGGGGAGTTGCGACCGCAGGGTCTCAAGAACAACCGGTGCTTGAAAACAATCAATAGTCAAAGTCTCTTTTCCTGAAGGGATTTTTCCGTTCAGTTTTTTTGGGATATAGTTTGCAATCGCTGCACAGACAATCACGCTATCGAACTGTTTCACTCTTTTATCCTTGATTAATACGAAAAGATCATGGACGGTCTCGAAACGTTTAAAAGTAATATACGAAGGAACAGGCTCCTGTGCGTACCCGTACCAGAGTTCGACATCTGCTCCTCGTTCGAACGCATCGATACTTAATGCGACCGCTGTTTTTCCTGAGCTCCGATTCGTAAGCACTCTGATATCATCGATGGGTTCCGCAGTTGCACCACCGATAATCAAAATTTTTTTGTTTTTTAAATCTTGTTTGCCAATCGTGCGGATCACGGTTTCGACGATCTCTAGAACCTCGGGAGATTTTGCTTTGTGCCCAGAAATAGACGGATCGAGAAATAACACCCCATGGTCTTTGCAGATCTCGATATTCTTCTGAACAATTTTATGATCGTACATCGACAGATGCATAGCGGGAACAAGAAGAATCGGCACTCCAGAACCAATTGCGGTGGTCGCACAGGTGGTCACTGATGTATCATCAATCCCACGAGCGATTTTTGAAATCGTGTTTGCTGTACACGGCGATATCAAAAGCAGGTCCACTGGGTCTTGGACTAAACCACACCAGGAGACATGTTCTGTCTGACCAGATAACTGAATAACAGGTTTATACCCCGTGGCAAATTCAATGGCATCTGGATGAATAATGCGAGTTGCCGACGGCGTCATCATAGGATATACGGTTGCGCCATGACGGATGAGCTCCCGTGCGAGTTTTACACATTCGACTGCCGCGATACTCCCAGTTATCCCAAGAACAATGCGTTTGTGGAGAAGTTTGTTTGTTTTCTTCCCGCGTAATTCCTTTGCAGGATGCATTTCATCACTATTCTTTTACCGTACGACAAGTACGGATCTGCTCGCGTGTCGTACTACTTTATCTGTGACACTGCCCAGTAAAAACCTTCCCTCTTTCCCATATCCTTTATACCCAATGAGAATAATGTCACTATCGTATTTTTTTGCCACAAGCAGGATTTCATCAGCAGGGTCGCCAGCCTCAACAGCGACATCCACTTTCCCGATTTTACCTTCAAGTTCTTTTGCGAGTTTGCCAAGGTTCTCCATGGCTTTTTCTTTAAAAGTCCCAGGGGTCACCACCGTGCTGAGATCAATAGTTGGTAGCAGCATGTTTGTAAATGTCGATTCAACTAAGGCGGCAGGAATCACCGTGAGGAGCACAAGCTCATCATCAGGTGTTGAACATTGGACTGCTACGTCAATTGCTTTATTAGATGCTTCTGATCCATCATAGGCGACAAGTAATCGTTTCATAAATCACCACAGTGCTGCTAGTAATAAGGAACTGACTAAAAAAGATTTTGTATTACTATTCAGAATGAAAGAGAAAAGTCCTAACAAAAAATTGTTGAGTCGGAGATAAACCCTGACCCACAGTACTGAACTATTTGCAGAGATACATGAGAAAATCTGAGAGTGGAAGACCATCATCCCATCGCATTATATAATTCCCGCTTTTACTTTTACTCAGTTTTGGAAGCCGATTGTGTAGAATCTTCGCCCGCCCCTCAAGCTGAGAAATCTCCATGGAAAAGAGTCGCCAACAATCACCACCGTGACCTTTCAAACGAAAACCATAGACGGGCAGGGTCCTTGTTTTTTCACATTCACGGTGCATTTTTTCCGCCTGTCGTTGCAACTTCCCATTAACACTACTGAAATGCAATGTATCGACATTACTGGACTTTATCTCCATGAGAAACGAGATATCACCTCTGAGAGCAACTAAATCGACGCCGAACGATCCTGCAGCACGAACCACAATGAACGGTTTCTGTTTCGTGAGATAATAATTTCCTTTCTCTAATGCTGAGCATGTTTTCGTCATTTTCGAAAGAATTTTTTCATCCCCTTCAAGAATACCTTTCAATTCTCGTTCGTAAATGCTGCTCATATGAAAAAGGTAAAATACCTCGTAATGTTTTAATGTTTGGGATTGGAGCTTTCAATCAGTCAACGATTTGGTAGGTAACATATGAACAAAGACGTTCTAGTCAAAGAGGTCATGAAGACAAAACTAGTGGTTGTACAACCATTTACAACCGTTTTAGAAGCAGCTCGAATAATGAAACATAACAAAATAGGAAATGTGATCATCTCAGAAATAAACCACCCAATCGGGATTCTCACAGAAAGCGATATTATAAAAAAAGTGGTGTGCGAGGCGAAAAACGCGCAGGATGTGCTCGTCGAAGAAGTCATGAGCAGCCCGATAATTATAGCAGAACCATACATCACCTTAAATGAGGCACTGAAGATTATGGGAAAGTGCAATATCAGAAGACTTCCCATCGTTGAAAACAATGAGCTTGTCGGAATTATCACACAACGCGATATCTCTCAGTTATCACCAGCTTTAACTGAGATCTCCCATGAGTGGTCAAATATTGATATAAAAGATGAGGAATATCTACAGAGCCAGACGTTCTCAGGAAAATGTGAAGATTGCAACATCTTATCAACAAGCCTCAAAAGCATTGACGGCCGACTACTTTGTGAAGACTGCGTTGATGGATTAAAATATGAATAACATTTTTTTAAAATGAAAAAAGGAGGAAAACGGTGATGAAAGTAAAAGATATAATGACGACGAAAATAATTACAGTAGATAAAGATGATAGTCTCAAACTCGTACTGGATCTGATGAAAAAGCATGACATCACAAAGATTCCAGTGACTGAAGAAAAGAAATTCTTTGGTCTGGTAACCGACAACGTGATTGCTTATAAACTAGGGTCGATACGGAAACGAGGAATCACAGCATCTCGACTCCATGCATCATCCGTCACTGAGAAAGACGTCACGGTGATTTTCCCGGAAGAGGATGTAAAAAACATTTTAAAATCAGTTGGTGAGGCAGGTCCAACGATGCTACCAGTGGTAGAAAAAGAAAAGCTTATTGGGATTGTGACAAAAGCGAATCTCCTGCCATTGGTCATCAGTAAAAATCAACTTCATTCAATCATGCAAAAAAAAGTTTATACTGTTGGCATTGATGACCGGGTGATCCATGCTCGACGGATTATGATTACCAATAATATCGCACGTCTCCCCGTCCTTGAGGAAAAAAAACTTGTAGGAATCATCTCTGATATCGAAATAGCATTAGCGTTTGCATCGTTAAAAAAATCGTTTTCCTTAGGCAAACAGAAACATCATCTCGATGAGCTCCTTGTTAAAGATGTCATGCGAACCCCGGTTGTTTGGTCCAACCCGTCAATGAGTATTTGTGATGCAGCACAGTTGATGCAAAAGCAAAATGTCGGGGCGTTACCACTAATAGAAAACGATAAGCTCGTCGGGATGGTGACAAGAACCGATTTATTAAAGACAATAGTCATGTAAAAAGGTTAAAGTAAGCAAGACGATTCACTATTGTATGGTGTACCATATTCCCTCCGATGAGGATATCCTCGGTGCGGCGGAAAAGGTTTTTCGGAGATCTCATACAGTGACGTCACAGCATACACTTAAAAAATTGGTTGAACAGGAATTAGAATCGAAAAAAAAGCAGTTCCTTGTCAGCGAACCTCGGGTGCGTACTCTTGTGTTGAATAGCGGGTTAGTGCAGGTCGAGATTCGAACAAGAGATGGGGATCCAGATAAGATTCTGCATAAATGCCCTGTCTGCGGAGGCTCATTACTACGGGTGAAAAATAAGACTATCTACGGGGGCGAAGTCACCATAGAGTTTCGATGTGATGTTTGCGGATACTGGACGGGGAAGAAAAAGAAAATTCCAACATTATATGTCTTTCATTTAAAATAAGAATGAATTGTTACGATTGTTTTTTCCGTTCAGCGATTTCTTGTTCTAACCTGTCGATTTCACTCTCTAATTGCATCAGACCCAGGTCGACCCCCATGTCTCTCATCATGGTGAGGCACTCATCGCTGAGCTTATTGCGTATTTCTTTTATGAAAAAATGACCCGCGTTCTCCCCAAGAGACCGATTCATCGAATCGATAATGGAATGAAGAGCCTTTCCTAACTCAGTTGATGGTACAGTATTGATATCAGACATGACACTGATCAAATCATCGGATTGTTCATTATAGAAATCGTCGTTGATTTGAATATGCTTGAGAAAACGATATTGAGTTTCTAATCGTTTTATGAGATCATCCATGGTAATAATCGTATAAGGTAGATCCGTTTTTCTACTAGAAATCGATATCAACGTCCGTAAAACATTCTTCATTATTTCTGATTGTTTTGGTACCGGCATACCCGCTATCTCTTCGTCTGCTTCTGTTCCTTTTCCCGATTGCTGAACATCAATGATAGTCCATAGATATTAAAACTTTTGGTGAAAAAACTATTTATGAATACTGATACACCTTTATCGAAACATATAAATGTTGATGTTCCATATCTTTTTTAAGAAAATCAGGAGGGATGAGCAAGCATGAAGAAAGCGGTATTTTGTGTTGTAGCTGTTGTTATTTGTATCAGTTCAGCATTAAGTGGTTGTCAAGACACAAGCAGTGTCAAGACACAAGGAAGACCTCAAAATGTGTATCTAGATTCGACTATTGTTGAATTTGTAAATGTGTCTTATGAAGAGAATAGTAATAAATCAGGAGATATTGAATCAGTAACCGTAGGATGGCTGTTTCATAACATCGCAGGAAAAACAATCAGTGCAAAGATAGATGTACAATTTTATAATAAGAACGATCTCCTGTTATACAATCAAACGAAATCTATCCGCAATATGCCTGCAGGGTACACCGAACAATCGTTCCAGCTAGCAAATCAAGTCACCTATGAAGGATCTGGCGCAGCATTCGTTGATCACGTAGTCATTTCCGTTACTGAAATATAGCCACGAATCAAACATTTTCGCATTTGTTCGAAACAAAATCAGCGATGTTACTTTCTTTCTTGTTGTATGAACAAGACGGCAAGAATCGCCATAAGAACGACCAGAACTTCAAAACCAGGTGTTGAGGTCTTCTTAGTATTACCCCCGATGTGCAAGGTATAGATATAAGAACCAGAGTTATGCTCCGTTAAAAGGACATTTGGAGATGAAGGTTGAAAACTGATATCCAGAGGAATGTCACCAGAGAGGGATGTCGGCCAATTTTCAAAGATAAAGGTTTTCTCTTCATTTGGTTTTAATGAGTAACCCTCAGGTTGGAAAATGAGGGTCGCATTCAGTCCAGGTTGAGGATCCTTTAGTTTGACAGTGATGTTCACTGATTTTGTATCACCGGTGTTATATAAAATAGCTGCAATTCTATACTCCCGTATGGTCGTCGTTCCGATTGGAGGCCGTGTTTGTATTAATTGTACGGTTACGTCCTTAATAGAGACGTCTGTTTGACTTGCAGAACAGAACGGGCTTAAAAAGAGCAAAGAGCTCACGCTGACAAAAAGCATTACATATATCAACATCGTTTTTAATTTCATAAATCCCTCACTACATCCTGAAATCAAATATAATATATATAAACTTCATCTATGAACAGCTTCTTTTTTTATTCTTTCTTAGAACATCTTGATTGGTTGAACTAATTCTATATACTTCTAAGATATTCATTTCTATGAAAGAGAAAAAAATAAGGATGGGAAATGACCTATGTTGGAACAACGAGGGATAAGAAAAGGTATTGAGGTTTTAGTCCGAAATCCTGATGCCCCGAATCTCCCTGCTAGAAAAGCGGTTGTTATTCATACATATCCTCGCCCTAGTCGATGGTTTGTGGTACGATACGAAACTGGCGATATCGCACAAGTGGAAGAAAACCAAGTCACAACGATGTTCGAAGAATACAAAAAAAATATTGATTGATCGTTTTTTAGAAACGCTTCTTGTTATCTCGAAGACCTGTCACGATTTCTTTACCTAAATCTGTGAGTCTGTACAATTTAATATCCCGGTGTTTCCCTCCCTCGATTTGTTCAACAAGATTCAAACTGATAAGAGATTCGTCATCACGATATCGCGTGTTCATCCCACGAATCGCACCAATCACATTAGTCGGAGTGGTTTTCACGCTAAATGCAATCTCAGAAGTATAACTCCCGCTGGGACTGATTTCAAAAAGATACTCCGCTATTTTCTTCCGTACGCTACTTCTCCGAAGAGATCGAATGATAAGAGGTTTCAACATCTCTGGAGAAATCGCTGTTTTTGTGTCATCCTGCATCCCATCCACGAAACCAATATAGGGAATCACACGGTGATTAATAAGCTAATCGATTTTCTATACTAAAAAAAATGGGCTAGGCCGGATTCGAACCGGCGGCCTTCGCCGTGTGAGAGCGATGTCATAACCAACTAGACCACTAGCCCAGTTTATCTTAAAAGGTATAAGTCTGAATTTAGGACACGGATAAATGCTTTTCGTTCACGAGTACCATCATAAATAATACTCCTTAAGGAAAACCTTATCAAGTG
>DAYE01000009.1 GCA_002506745.1 Euryarchaeota archaeon UBA33 | reverse complement strand
TTTATTTGTTTAAAGAGATACCTATGCTGATGAGAGTCGCAGCGTTATTCTCCGGTGGGAAGGACTCGGTCTTTGCCGTGTACATCACCCAGCAATATGGATGGGGGGTATCCTATCTTGTCAGCCTTCTCCCTGAAAAACCTGATTCCTGGATGTTTCATTCAATCAATATTCATCATACTGATCTGCTTGCGAAAGCCATCGGTATCCGATTGGTCCAAAGAGAAACGACCGCTGAGAAAGAAGAAGAGCTAGAGGACCTTACACAGGTGCTGCAGGGTCTTGAGATTGACGGGGTGGTCAGCGGAGCAATCGCGTCTGAGTATCAGCGGACCCGTGTTGAAAAGGTCTGTGACAAGCTTGGGATAAAATCATTTTCTCCGTTGTGGCATAAGAACCAGGAGTTGTTGCTACGAGACCAGGTCAAAGCAGGGTTTCATATCATCATCGTCGGCGTGTTCGCCGAGGGGTTTAACGAGACATGGCTTGGGAGAACCATTGACTCGGAAACCATAGATGAATTGGTATATCTCCAGAAGAAGCATGGGATTAACATCGCTGGTGAAGGTGGAGAATATGAGTCAATGGTGTTGTCAGGACCAATGTTCTCGAAAAGATTTGTAATTGATGAATCAGAAAGACAATGGAACCGAGACTCAGGTGTCTTCCAGGTGAAAAAAGCGCATCTTGAGGATATTTAATACGTGATGTAATTGAGCGCTCTGAGTTGTTGCAGAAACAAAAAGAGACGCTGATCAATGTTTTTTTCATCAGGGAACTGCTTGATCACCACGACAAGGATATCTTTGACAAGTGTGGCTCCATCACATTGGTTCCAGATTGATGAGCCTAGTCTATCCAGGTGTGCTTCAAAGGTGTTCTCCCGCTTTAGTACACTGCAGAAAGATTTCCCAACCTTGCCTGTGAATTTTGGGACCGAGAGTGTGACAAGACCTTCAGTGTTTGTTGACCATTTGAACTCTAATCGCTTTGGTCTGTAGAGAAGAAACTCATCAACAGTCGGCAGTCCTTTACTTGTCATCTTTGGCGTAGATTTCCCTCAACGGGATATAGGCAAGGAGCGCTGCGATGAAGACCCAGACGAGCACCGATGGTAAGACTGGTGGGTATTCGAAGATCGCGAAATTCAATCCTCCGATGATGAGGAACGCGACGATGACACCCATCAGGGCTTCTCCTGCGATCAATCCCGCGGTGAGAAGAAGTCCAGTTCTTATAATCTTTTCTTTTGGCGCCACATCGGTTTGTTTGATGGCAAGATCCCAGTCGCTGATCTCTTCTTCCTGCGCAGACCCGTATTTCTTGGCGATAGCACGGTTCGTAATCGCACGGACGATACCACCCGCAAAGATAGGGGTGCTCAGGGTAAATGGAAGATAAATACCGATCGCAACGGGAAGCACAGGGAGATTAATGAGGATTAATACGAACGCAAGCACTGCCCCAGCGACCACGAACGGCCAGACCATCTGCCCGCCAAGGACACCCTGGACAATCCCCTTCATGAGGAACGCCTGAGGCGCCGGCAGGTTCGTACTACCGATATGATACGCTTTATCTAACGCTTGAACAACCAACGCAAGAATCGGGGCGGCTGCCATAACACCGATGATTTCTGCGATCTGCTGGTTCTTTGGTGTCGCACCGATCATCTGTCCGCAGGTCATCGATTGTAGGACATCTCCAGAGATCGCAGCAGCACAACAGATAACTGCGGCGATGAGAATCGCAATACCCGCAGCACCGGTATTCCCTGAGAGGCCGAATCCAAGCAGGATCAATGATGTAATCAGTAACACGGAGACCGTGACCCCGGAAATCGGGTTATTTGATGATCCAAGCAACCCCGCCATATACCCTGCAATCGCACTGGCAATGAACGCAAATAGGATGGCGAACACCGCCATGATCGCAGACACAACCCATAAACTTGAGATCCATACATACACCAGGAAAACCGGTATGGTGAGTAATCCGATCATGAGGAACACGAACTTGATATTAATATCCGTATCCGTCCTCTTCTTTGCTTCCACCTTTCCTCCTCTGATACCTGCCACGGCTTCTTTAATGCCGCTCGCAAGGTTCGATCGGAGCTTAAATATCGTAAAGAGACCACCGACGACCATAGCACCGACACCTATGTATCGGATGTAGTTACCCCAGATAGCAAAGAACCCCCAGATCTGATACCCTGCATCTGGATTTCCAAAACCTAACGCAAGTGCATCAGTGATTTCTGATGGAGTAGCGGGTACGGGAAGACCGGTTGCCAAGGCGATCAGAGGGACAAGGATCACCCAGCCGAGAAGACCTCCGACAAAAACAAATGCGGCAATCTTCGGTCCGATAATCCAACCGACACCGAGTAACGCAGGGGATGTCGCAACACCGCCATAGAACACACCTGATTTTTCTCCGCCACCAATATCAAATTTCCCGATGTTTACAATCCCATGGACTGCACCAGCAAACATTTTCAGACCAACTTGACAGAATTTAAACAACCCTGAGATGAGCACACCAACAATAAGCCATATCCCACTGATTCCGCTTCCCTTGGTTTTCTTGCCTTTTTCTGCGGCTTCTCCACCGACCGTTGTGGTCAACACCGCGGCTACAGCGACTCCTTCAGGGAACGGGAGGTCTGTTTTGATAATCAATGCTCTTCGGAGGGGCACCATCCAAAGAACACCAAGCATCCCACCAAATAACGCAATGAGTGTCGTCTCAATATAGTGAATCTCGGTCCAGGTTCCAATCAGAACCAGGGCAGGGATCGTAAAAATGACTCCTGCTGCGAGCGCCTCACCAGCTGCAGCACCCATCATCCCGATGTTGACTTCTAAAATCGTTCCTTTGAATGGCTTGAGAAACGCAAATGCCATGACCGCCCCGGGGATAACCGCTGATACTGTCATTCCAGCGTACAAACCGAGATATGCGTTTGCCGCTCCAAGAATGACTGCGAGAATAGCTCCGACCAACACGGCTTTCAGCGTCAATTCTGGTATCTTTTTTTCCGCTGGGATAAATGAATGAAAATCATCTCGAGATGACATAGATAATCAATATGATAAATATATTTCAGTGTTTATAAAACCATCGGTTTCAAGACTCTCCCTGCAATGGAGGAAATTTATTTATATTTCGATGGGGTATCGTAGGATTCCAGCAAGACCACTGAACGCAGCGTATAATGACTCGCCTTCCTCGCTATTTCTTGAGATAAGTTTTACCGTTGCATTCGTTTTATCTGCAAGATCTGATAACTCATCGACCAAATCCACCTTCTTGTTTATCTCCATAAGTAGTGAGGTTTTACATGTCGGGCAAGCAGGTGGTGAAAAATCCTCCAGGGCTTCCTCAGTTATGGTTTTCTCTTGTGTGTAACCACAGGATTGGCATGTCATGGTTATTCGATACTTGCGCAGATCATCTGAGAGAAGCAACGTATCAACGACACCCATCTCAAGAGCTTTTCTCACCTGATGTTCCCCGTACACCGCTAGACTTTTCTCTGTTTTGGTCACTTCTGATAAAAATCGTTTCATGATCTTTTTTTCTTGGGACACTTTGAGATCCGTCATTTTTTCTGCAGCGTTTGTCACCAGCTCACGCAATCCGAATTCATCGGTGTAACCGGTATCAAACGTATCGATAATCTTCTTCTGGATCTCATAATGCAGATAGGCTTCATTAACGAAATATTGTTTTGTCGGACCAGGACCACCGATCAGAATGCCTTTCAGCGCCGGCTCCGATCGGAAGATCTCGCTAGCTCGTTCACCACATTTCACAAACCATTCATGGGCAGCAATCTCTGTGTTTCGTTCGAATCTTCGTTGGGACTGACCGCCCCTTCCGTGCTTTCCTGGAACCTGGGATGTCATATACCGGAGAAGCTCAACGCGACTGCCGCGTAACATCCCAACTGTACATTCCCTTCTATCGATCAAAAATAATCCGTAGATTTCCTTCTCGGTAAGCATCGCCTCTAATGGTTCGGTATAGAACTCTGAGTCGCAACGGTAGAGGAAGGTGACCACCGACATAGGTGGCTCAATGACATAGGCGACCATGTCTGTCTTGTCAGCTCCAATGCTTTTATGGCCAACGAACATTGCAAGCCCATTTGGTGGTGGTTGCTTGAACGTTTTCAGTCGGCCCATGATTGATTCAATCGCGGATAACACGTTCTTCATTGTTGTTTTTGATTTGATATTCTGAGATTGTGAGTACTCATTTCGAAGATAGGATACGACATCAAAGATTTGTTTTGACGGTGGGACGTACAATGAGATGAGCTCTGTGTGTTTCCCTCTGCATTTCTTCAGCTCTTCAAGCTGCCGTCTCAAATCGTAGATTTGTCGTTGGGTCATTTGATCTGCCATTGTCGTGTCACCTTTTTTCTTCTCGTTCTTTTATCATCGTATAAAAATCATAATAAGAGTTTGTTACAAATCAAACTGTTCCCCTTTCATCGGGGTGAGCACTTCTGCGGTATCCTTCAATGCTTCAACAAGCGGTGTGCGGTCATTACTATGGAACAGGATGATCTTTTCTGGGTTGCATCGCTTTGCAAACTCGACCAGTTCGCTATGCCCTGCATGCGCAGAGAAATCATAGTATTGGACTTCACAGTCCACTTTTTCGAGGACGCCGTAGAAATTGAGCTTTCCTTTTTCTATTAGAAGTCTACTATTGGTCCCAGGGATCTGATACCCGGTGAGGAGAACCGCGCTTTTCCTATCATTTTTCAATTTGTTCATGTAGGATAAAACAGGGCCGCCATCCATCATGCCACTGGAGGTGATAATGACCTCCCCTTTCATTGCCATCTTCCGGCTTTGTTCTGAATGCACCATATTGACTTTCTTCAGTGCTTTTTTGAGGTCATTAACAGAGTGGAGGTACTTTGGATATTTCAAATACAGTTTCGAAATCTTTCTCCCCATCCCATCGAACCAGACGTCATGCCCTGCGTTACTCAGGACGAGGAGGATTTCCTGTGATCGTGAGACCGCGAACGCTGGAATAATCGCGGTACCACCTCGATTGATGACTTCGTCGATTTTTTCAAGGAATTCTCTTTCCATTTGCTTCCTGTTTTCATGTTCTCTGCCTGCGTAGGTTCCCTCCATGAAAAGCATGTCGCATTGCACTGGTTTTGTTCCTCTTACCAGTCTGGTGTCAATGACGTTGAGATCACCGGTGAACAAGAGTTTTTTGTCCCCGACGAGTTCAAACATCAGGGCGCCAGGGATATGGCCGGCGGAATGGTAATTAACACTGTAGTTCGCGCCAAGGTCTCGTCTTTTCCCTGGCTCGACTGGAACATAGCTATGTTCGGCTTCTTTGACATCGGCACTGGTAAACGGAATGGAGTAGCCATCCATCTGTGCGATCTTTACTGTATCCTTTTGCAATAAATTGCTCACCATTGCGGTTGGTTGTGTTGTGATGATCCGATGGTCTGATTGAGAGCATAGCCAGGGGATCATCCCGCAATGATCAAGATGCGAATGTGTAAGGAACGTAAGATCAACAGGTGGTGGCGGCAGAGGAAACGTTGGTGGTTTTCCTGGGGACATCCCGTAATCAAACAAGAACCGCATGTCCTCTATTTCCAAGATCATTGCAAGATTCCCGACTTCGTCGCTGCCACCAAGAAATTGACATCTAATACCAGAATTCATTATCATCAAACCTTTTTACAATCAGAGCCTCCTAAAGAAAAAAGAGGTTGATTAACTTTTGGTCATCTCTCCAGAGGCTTTACTATCAGGGTTGTTTCGTCTTTTTCGACGATGACCACTTTCGTATTTGTTTCAATCACGGTGTCTGATTTCGCCTGCCAGTATTCTCCCTTGTATCGTACGAATCCGGTTTTTTCAGGAGTGATTCGTTCGATTGCCACCGCGGTCTCTCCAGCAAATTTTCCTAATGGTGATTTTTTCTTTCGTATCTGTATTACTTTGTACAATAGGAAAGCAAAGAAGAGTGCGAAAAGCACGATGACGACCAGCATGACGATGATTGCGTCTGTCATATACTCACCTGATATCAGCCATTTCCTTGTCGGATAGTTCGGGATGAGAAATATCGACCCAATGATAAGGCAGATGATCCCTCCGATGCCGACCGCTCCAAAGCCAGGGAGCGCAAATATTTCTAACGCGAGCAGTAGGCATCCGATTAATATAAAGATTATGCTTAGTGTGGAGATGGTAAATCCGGACCCGATCAGGGAAAGTAGGATTGCGATAACGCCGAACACTTCAGCACCGTATCCTGGCGATGAGATTCCCACCAGTAACGCGAAAATCCCCAGTATCAATAACAAAGAGGTCAGGATCGGGTTTGAAATAAGTTTCAGCAGCTGGATCTGTATCGATGGAGAATATCGGATTTGTTCTGCGTCTTTTGTATGCAAGGTGACGGTACCATTCGCAGTTGTCACGTTTCTCCCATCGATATCGTTGAGCAGTTGATCAATGCTCGACGCGGTGATTTCGATGACGTTGCTGGTTTTTGCTACAGTCGCATTCACGTTCCGATTTTCTGTTATAAACAGCTTTGCGAGTGTTTCGTTGCGATGATACATGACTGCTCGTTCTTGGAGCCATTCGACAAGAGCATTGATGATTTTCGAGTCGTTGATGAATCGTGTCCCCTCAAGTGTTGTTTCGATGGGTTGGCAGGATCCGATAATGGCGTGATCCGCCATGGCCGCAAGAGGTGTGCTCAGCAGGATAAAGGTTCCAGCGGACCACGCGGTCGCCCCACTTGGAGAGACATAGCCGATGATGGGAATGTTGCTTTCTTTGATGAGAGCAGCGATTTCAAATGTTTGGTCAAGACCACCGCCTGGAGTATTCAAAAGAAGGATTATTGCTTGGGCGTCGATTGATTCTGCTTGTTTGAAGCTGTCTGTTATGATTTCAACCGTTGATTGATCGATCGTATCGGTTATTTCTACAAGGTAAACACTGGAGGTTTGGGCTGTCGCAGTAATTGATAAAAAAATAAGAATGAAAAAGAAAAAAATTAGGGGAGAGTATTTATGTCTCATTGTTCGACTTTTTTTGTAACTGCTTTTGCCAATCCCGCCATGGTGCCTATTTCACCACCGGGAACGATGATGAGGTTTTTCTCCCGTGCTATTTCTGTGAGTGTCTGGAGTTCTCGTAAGCGTAACGCGATCGGTGTTTTTTCATAGAGTTTTGCTGCTTCTGTCATTTTCGCTGATGCCAGAAGCTCTCCTTCTGCCATGATGATTCTTGATCGTTTCTCTCGTTCGGCTTCCGCTTGTTTTGCGATTGCCCGGAGCATTTCTTCCGGTAATGAGACATCTCGTAATGTGACGGCTGATACCTTAATTCCCCAGGGGTCAGTNNTTCAGTTCTTCTCGTTGTGATAAAAGTTCATCAAGGTTTTTTTGACCAAGGATATCTCTTAACGTTGTCTGGGCAAGTAAACTGGTCGCCATATCATACCGTTGTACTTCAATAATTGCTTTTTGTGGATCTGTTATTCTGAAATACACCACCGCATCGACATCGACAGTCACGTTATCACGGGTGATGATTCGCTGTTTTGGCACGTCAATAACCCGTGTTCTCAAATCCATGCGGATGGGTTTATCAATAACTGGGATAATGAACACCAGACCTGGGCCTTTGATGCCGAGTAATCTNNCGTTGGTACTCCGGCATGATCTTTATTGCTGATGCAAGGACTGCTATCAGGAATATTACAATAATAAATAACGCAATAACCATTGTGTTGACATCAACCATAATATACTACCTCCAGTGTTGAAAAACTGTGTTCTGTTTTTAAGTGTTTCTGTAGGACTTTTTTTTGAAACGATATTTTTAAAAAGGTCGCTACCTTATGATGTGCGAATGGCGGGGAGCTGAATCATGTCTGAAATAATCTCCATAAAAGCACGTGAGGTCCTTGACTCTCGGGGGAATCCGACGGTCGAAGTTGATGTGACAACCAATCAAGGTGTGTTTCGGGGGATGACTCCTAGCGGGGCGAGCGCTGGGCAACACGANNATCGCCCCAAAATTGATCGGGTTGGATTGTCGTCATCAGGATACAATTGATAGTCTGATGCTGAAGATCGATGGAACTGAGAACAAAGGGAAACTTGGCGCGAACGCGGTGCTTCCTGTTTCTATAGCGATTACGAAAGCAGGTGCTGCTACCACCGGGGTACCGTTGTATGTGTATATCGGTGAGTTGTTCGGTGAGATCCCTCATCGTTTGCCGGTCCCGATGTGCAATGTAATCAACGGGGGGAAACATGCGGGACAGGAGAACTCTATTCAGGAGCATATGCTCATGCCGACTGGTGCGAAGAACTTCACCGAGGGTATTCGGATGATTTCGGAAAGCTACCATCATCTTGCAAAACTTCTAAAGGGGAAGTTTGGTGCAGGTGGGGTTCTGATTGGGGATGAAGGTGGGTTTGCTCCGTCTCAAATCGTTGATATCAATGAACGGCTTGATTTGATGTTGCGGGCGGTTGAAAACGCTGGGCATTCTGGTAAAATACAGATCGCCCTTGACCCGGCATCCAGTGAGTTCTTCTACGATGGCATCTATAAGATTGGTGAGAAGTCGTACTCTGGTGGGGAGATGGTTGATTTTTATGTCGATTTATGTGACCGCTATCCAATCGTCAGTATTGAAGATGGTCTCGCGGAGGATGATTGGGATTCCTGGGTGGAAATGACAAGGAAACTTGGAGGGAAGATTCAGATTGTTGGTGATGATCTGTTCGTGACTAACACGAAACGCATCCAGAAGGGAATTGAGTTGCGGGCTGCGAATTCCGTGCTTATTAAACTGAATCAGATTGGTTCTGTGACGGAGACGTTGAATGCGATTAAGATGGCTCAGGATGAGGGATGGACCGCGGTAGTGAGTCATCGGAGTGGGGAAACCGAGGATATGTTCATTGCCGATCTGGTGGTCGGGACGAACGCGGGGCAGATTAAAACTGGTGCACCAGCACGAAGCGATAGGAACGCGAAATACAATCAACTGATTCGCATAGAAGAGGAACTTGGGGGGAAAGCGGAATACCCTGGGATTGATTTTCGGGAGCTCCAGTAGGGGCGTAAACATTTTTATCTTCGTTCTGATACACCTCATGGAGGTATTTGTAATGAAAATACTTATCACTGATAAAACAGAAAATGCTGTTATCCAACAGTTAAAGGATGCTGGTCATGGGGTTACTTTTAATGAAATGGACCCTGCAACACTGCTGAAGGAGATCCCCCACTATGATGGGTTGATGGTGCGCAGCAGGACAAAAGCAACTGCCGATGTCATCAACGCTGGTGCGAAAGGGAACCTCAAGGTCATTGGACGAGCAGGAATAGGTGTGGATAATATTGATCTGGTCGCGGCCTCGGGTAATAAGATCAAGGTTGTCAATGCACCGACTGGGACAACAGAGAGCGTTGCCGAGCTTGCCTTTGGTCTGATGCTTGCAACGTCCCGTTCGATTCCACAGGCGGATCATTCGATGAAACAAGGGTTGTGGGAAAAGAAGGCGTTCAAGGGTGTCGAACTGTGCGGGAAGACCCTGGGAATCATCGGAATCGGACGTATTGGGACGGAACTGGGGAAACGCGCCTTGGCGTTCAACATGAAAGTCCTTGCCTATGATAAGTATATTACCAAATCACCTGCTGCGAAGATAACAATTGTTCCAATGGACCAATTGCTGAAAGAATCAGATTACATCTCGCTGCACATCCCGTTTGTCAAAACAGAGGGAGCCACGATTAAGGAAGCGGATTTTGACAAGATGAAGAACGGTGTGATTCTGATCAACTGCGCCCGTGGCGGTGTGATGGATGAGCAAGCGCTGTTGAAGCATTTGAACGATGGGAAGGTCCTTGCTGCGGGTCTTGATGTGTATGCGGCAGAGCCGCCGACCTTCAAAGAGCTAGTCAGCCATCCGAAGGTTGTCTGTACGCCTCACATTGGTGCGTCGACCAAAGAAGGTCAGCTGCGTGCAGGGAGGATCTGTGCAGAGCAGATGATGACGGTATTATCTGGGAAAACCCCTGAGTTTTGGGTCAATAAAAAAATGATGGAAGGGAAATGATTACGCAGAAAGACACGAACCATGCTATGAAGAACCTAGATGGCATCATAGCGAAAATAGAGAACCATATCGGGCAGAAAGAAAAGATCCGCGAGGATGCCTATAAGACCTCTCGGGAAATTATCATCTGTTGTCGGAAAGGGATTCAGCAGCTGCATCGCAAACAGATGGAGGAAGCTGAATCGTACATGAAACAGGCGTCTGCGAAACTCGCACAGCTGTATGATATCACTACAGGTCATGCGGATGTGTTCCATACGGGGTTTGTGGAGAACGCGGCTCAGGAGTTCGTGGAGATCCAATGTCTGTATAATATCATGAAGGGAGGGGACCTCCCTGACCCTGACGCCATTCAAACAACCTATAGTGCGTATCTGCTTGGTCTGTGTGATGTCGTTGGAGAGCTGCGTCGTGGGGCATTGGATTTCATGCTTGAGGGGAATACCACGAAGGCGAACGAGTACCTCGGATATATGGATAGGATTTATGATGCGATTATGAGTTTTGATTATCCTTCTGCATTGGTCCCTATTAAAAAAAGGCAGGATATGGTTCGGGGTCTTATTGAAAAAACCCGTGGGGAGCTTGTGGTTTCGAGCGTCGAACAGCGTATCCATGAGAAAACCCATGAGTTCCATGGGCTGCTTGATCAGGTCAATGAGGAGAAGAACAACAGGAAGAAAAAGACCGATGATACTGACGATGAGGATATCGATATTGACAAGGTCTGGTAGTGTTTTATCGATATTTTCGTTTTTTACGAAATGTTTATAAAAAGCCTTTATATACTTCAAGGAGGGAAATTTTCTTATGACCGGAGTTCAGGTGGAAAACATCATCGTGTCTTTTTCAGTGTCATCCGGCCTGGATTTATCCAAGCTTGCGGAGATTTTACCTGACGCGCAGTATCATCCTGAGAATGCCCCGGCGGTCATCCTGCAGTTCCCTCATCCTCATTCGATGGCTGCGCTTTCATCGTCGGGGACCGTGGTGGTGACAGGACCAAAGAACATGGAGGAAGTCCATGAGGTTGTCAAAATGGTCATGGATCGTCTGAATGTCGTCGGCGTCGAGTGTGACGAATCACCAGAGCTCTCGGTGCAGAATGTGACTGTCTCGACAGACTTGCGTCAAGAAATAAAGCTGCGCAGTCTTGCAAAATTTCTGAAAATCCCTGAGTATTCCCCCCGAATGTTCCCTGGATTGGTTTATAAAGGGGAAGACCCAAACACAGTTATACTCTTGTTTGATTCGGGGAAGATGGTCTGCAACGGGAAAAGCNNATGCCTGAAGTAATCGTAGAAAATATTGTTGCATCAACGTCGTTTTCCGATAAGTTGGATCTGGACGTGATTGCACAATCATTAGAGGAAGCAGAATATGAACCTGAGCAGTTTCCTGGACTTGTGTATCGTTTAAGCAGTCCTAAAACTGCAACGTTGTTGTTTCGAAGTGGGAAGGCGAATTGTACTGGTGCGAAAAACATAGAGGATGTTAGAACCACGATTAATATCATTGCAGAGAAACTGAAGAAGCTTGGCGTTGAGGTTTACAAGGACCCTGCGATCGTCATTCAGAATATTGTCGCTATTTCTGATCTTGGTGGTGAGTTGAACCTTAATGAGGTTGCGATGGCGCTTGGGTTGGAGAACGTCGAGTATGAGCC
>DAYE01000006.1 GCA_002506745.1 Euryarchaeota archaeon UBA33 | reverse complement strand
TTCTAAATTTCCAAAAAGAAGAAGACCTTGCATAACTGCATATTTTATTACAGAGAACCCCCCTCGTCTTTGAATATATAAGCTATTGAATGTATTAAGCTGCGAATAATAGGTATCTTTTTTTCTATTATCAATAAATAAAACAATTCCAATTTTTCTTTTTATTATCATTCTTAATAAAATAATTAAAAAACTTATTTTTGAAAAACATTCTTTAATTTTATTAAAAAGTTTTTCATTAAATTCAAATGCCAATTTAGGAAATATACCTACTGTGTTGAAATTATAAATTCTACGATTAATTATTTTTAATATCTTGACTGTATCTTTTGAACGCTGAGGTTTTGTAAATAAATGCATTTCCAAGCTACTAAAATTTTTAGTTGCATTCTCTTCAACTGAATCATCATATAATTCAAAATCTACCGGAAACGCGTAAGGTAATACGTTAATACTATCTTTCATTGGCATGTATTCTACTAAAGATGGCGGACATATTATATTTTTACAATCTAAAATGAATTCGTCGATAATAAAAATTTCTTTTTTATTACTTTTTTTAAGGATATAAAATCTGTCAATATCATCGTCTGTAGGTATAATAAATTTTCTTTTATATTTAATTTTTAATTCATTTATTTTTTTGTTAACTAAAACATTACCAATATACACAGCGAGAAAAATTATGTTATCATATTCCAGATTAATATCCGTTTTATCACCTAAAATGCAAATTAATTCTGATTTACAATAAGCAAAAATATTTTTTGCATAAGGCTTCAGATTTTTTACCAGATCTTTGTTAATATGACTCATATCAGAAAGAAATCCACTATTTAAATCGCCAATCAGAAAATCCTGTTTATATGTTAAATTTTTATCAAAACATGATGACAAAGAATATAAAACTCTTTCCATCCATACATCATTATTATTAATTACTATAAGATTCCTCNNTTTTTGGATATTTCATAGATTTGTTATTTTTCATATAACATTTCCCTTTTTAGACTTTTTTCTACATGCCCGTAATTTTAATTGGCAAATGGAGCGGTAACTCCTATACTTTTTTCTTTTTTAAGTAATGTAGTTGCTAGGGAGAAAAACCTCTATATTTTGGCAATAGAGAATAATGGAGATTGATGAGTTTTGTATTATTTATATTTTGTATTAACCCTCACCACGAAATTGCAATAGCATATTCACTACTTAATGTAAAATCATCATCTTTTTAGTAGTGTTTTATATGATAGTGATTGGAAAGTGTAAGAATTTCATCTGAAAGATTCTTCTCAACATTATTATCGTTCCATATTACAAAAATATCAGTGCACTCACAATATACTAAAAAGTTTCATTACCAATAAATGATGGTTCCCCATCAGGAGTAAATTTTACCAAAGGTACATGCTCTTTTAAAAAGGTTATCTCAGCAGGACTATGGGTTTTTGTATAAGTGCGTCTTGATATATCAAAACAACATACACCCTCAATAATTTCCGATTGAGATTTTACTACTTTTAAATCACCATGAAATTTTGGATATTTTTTATAAAATTTCTGTATTATATTTTCCAATCTTTCTGCCTTTTCATCAAGGCTTAGTTGATCGAATTGGAAACCAATTTTATTTGTTATATCCGCTGCTGGAACCCCCGCATAAACATGATTTGGCAACATATCTTTTGTTACAACAGAACCTACAAGAGCCATACTTTTCTCTCCAACCTTAACAGGAGAAACAATACAATGTCCAACAAACCACGCATCCTTATTTATTAGCATATAATCACTTGAGTAAAATCTACAACCCTCTATAATATCACCAAATTGAATGTGTGTCCAAACTTGACTATGCGCACCAATTCCTACATTATCATCAATATCTAACCCCCCCATCGAATCAAGAACGCATTGACCCCCAATCCAACAATTACGTCCTATTCTTAATGGATTTACTCCATGTAAAAAACCATAAGCATGAATCTTACTATAGTCACCTAATCTGAACTCCGGGGCGATTATCCTAGTGTTGTTCCCTATATAACAATAATCTCCCAATATAACTTTTTTTGCTAAACCATTCTTACCGGTAATTAGCACCCCATCTTCAATTACAACTCCTCGACCAATTACTATCTTTTCAGCATTAATTTTTTTTAATATTTTTTTTTCATTCATTTTATTTTACCTTCTTTTTTAAAGTACAAAAATTATTCATTAATTTTTATTTTTATTGATTTCACAATAAACGATACATTCTTTTTACTTAAATTGAAAAACATGGGCAGTCGAACTATTTGTGAACTTAAATCCTCAGTAACAGGTAAGTAAATACGTTTAAAATTTCTTTTATAAAATTCTGAAAGATGAAGGGGGATATAGTGAAAAACAGCTTGTACATCATTTTTTTTAAGATAACTAATCATTTCATTTCTTTCTTTCTCAGAATTCAGCAATATGTAAAACATATGAAAATTTGATTCTGCAAAATCATTAATTATAGGCAATCTTAATTTTCTCTCATCACCAAGGACTTTCAATCCACCATAGTACATTTCAAAGATATTCTTTCTTTTCTTTTGGATTTCATCCATATGTTCTAATTGATTCCATAAAACTGCTGCATTAATTTCTGAAGGAAGATAACTTGAACCCATTTCAACCCATGTATATTTGTCAATTTCTCCTCGAAAAAATTTTTTTCTATTTGTTCCTTTTTCTCTGATTATCTCTGCTCGTTCTATCATCTCTTCATCGTTAACAACAATTGCTCCCCCCTCGCCCATAGAATAATTCTTGGTTTCATGAAAACTATAACAACCAATATCGCCAATTGTGCCAAGATATTTATCTTTGTATTTAGCATTCACTCCTTGAGCCGCATCCTCAATTACCGTTAAATCATTTTTTTTAGCAATCTTTGTGATTTTATCCATATCACAGGCAACACCAGCATAATGAACCGGTACGATAGCTTTCGTTTTTTCAGTAATAAGCTCTTCAATCTTTGTTTCATCCATATTAAGATTATCTTTTCTTATATCACAAAAAACTGGCTTTGCACCTCGAAGTAAAAAGGCATTTGCAGTTGAAACAAAAGTATACGACGGCATAATAACTTCATCACCAGGTTGGATTCCAACAAGTATCGCCGCAAGATCCAACGCATGAGTACCGGAAGTAGTAAGCATCACCTTTTTTGCATCAAATCTTTTTTCCATGAAATGATTACATAACTCTGTATATTTTCCATCTCCTGAAATCTTCCCGTTTTCATAGGCATCTTTTATGTATTCAAACTCTTTGCCAAAAAGATTCTGTCTGTTAAATTGAATCATTAACCATCAACCTATTCTTCCACCAAGTTGTTAAGATATTTACCATATTCTGTTCCTTTATGCTCTTGAGCAAGTTTCAAGAGTTGATCCTTTTTTATAAAACCTTTATCATATGCAATCTCTTCAAGACAAGCTATAAAGAGTCCCTGTCTTTTTTGAATGATTCTTACAAACTCACTTGCACTAGCAAGTCCATCAGCAGTACCAGTATCCAGCCATGCAAACCCCCTGCCAAGAAGTTCAACACGTAACTTTCCCATTTTGAGATATTCTTTGTTTAAATCCGTAATTTCAAGTTCTCCTCTTTCAGAAGGTTTTAGATTTTTAGCAATTTCTGTAACATGTTTATCATAAAAATATAAACCTGGTATTGCATAGTGAGATTTTGGGTTTTTAGGTTTTTCCTCAAGTGATACTACGTTTCTATTTTCATCAAATTCTACAATACCAAAATCTTCAGGATTCTTCACGTAATAACCAAAGATGACCGCTCCATTATTCAAAGATGCTGCTTCCTCTAAAACCGGTCCGAACCCTTGACCATAAAACACGTTATCTCCAAGGACAAGAGCAGTAGGTTCATTGTTGATAAAATCGTCACCAACGATAAAAGCATCAGCAAGGCCCCTTGGTTCATCCTGAACCTGATACTTAATATCCATACCTAGTTGTGAACCATCATAAAATATGTTCTTGTATATATCAATAAACTCCGGATTTGAGATGATAAGTATCTCCTTAATGCCTGCAAGCATCAATACTGATAACGGATAGTAGATCATAGGTTTGTCATAAATAGGGATAAGATGTTTACTGATACCTTTGGTTATGGGATAAAGTCTTGAACCTGTTCCGCCTGCAAGAACAATTCCTTTCATTTTAAAACCTCTCTACGTTCGTACATTTGCTTATAATACTTTTTGTATTCTCCTGAAACAATTTTTTTAACCCACTGTTGATTTGAAAGATACCAATGAACCGTATCCCTTAAACCTTTTTCAAAAAAAATCTTTGGTTTCCAACCAATAACTTCCATAATTTTTGTGCTATCGATTGCATATCTTTTGTCATGCCCCGGTCTATCCTTTACAAATTCTATAAGATTTTCAGTTATTTCATTTGGAGAAAACTTAGAATATTTTTGAAAACCATCGTTTTTTTCCATTTCCGCTCTAACAACCTTTATAATTAATCTCACTAAATCTATATTATTCCATTCGGTGTTTGATCCAATATTATACGTCTCCCCAGAATTTGATTTATTTAATATATCAATAATTGCATTACAATGATCAGATACATGTATCCAATCCCTAATATTCTTTCCATCACCATAAACTGGAAGTTTCTTTCCAGATACAATATTATTAATTATCAATGGTATTAATTTCTCAGGAAATTGATACGGCCCATAATTATTTGAACACCTTGTAATAACCGCAGGAAAACCATACGTGTCAAAATAAGATTTAACCAAAAGATCTGCTGATGCTTTAGATGCAGAATAAGGACTGTGAGGATCAAGAGGATTTTTTTCGGTAAAATAACCTTTTTCAATCGATCCATATACTTCATCAGTCGATACCTGAAGATACATTACATCATCTTTAAACCCATTATCTACTGTCCAGTTCCGTCTAGCAGCTTCAAGCAATGTCTGAGTTCCAAGAACATTAGTCTCGATAAATTTCCTTGAATCCAAAATACTCCGGTCTACATGTGATTCAGCAGCAAAATTGATAATATACTCAGGATTATATTGGTCAAATATATCAAAAATTTTTTGTGTATTTGAGATATCACACTGAATAAATATTATCTTTTTAGAATCGATTAAATCTTTAATATTTTCAATATTTCCCGCATACGTAAGAAGATCGATAACGATTATCTTTGAATCTAAAGCATTTTTTGAAATCATTCTTACAAAATTTGTTCCAATAAATCCTGCTCCGCCTGTAATTATAATAACTTTATCTTCCATACAATATCATTCCAAATCATCTTTAATTTTCCATCATTCGCCGTACTATTTATTTTTTTTTATTTTCGATATATTTTCTTCTTTTATTTCAGATTTAACATATTTCCACATTTTTTTGATACTCAGAATATCCAAAACGAAAATAAAGTCTTTTCGTGTGAATTCCTTAAGCAAGAGAAGAATAGAAAGGTATATCCCTAGTCCTAGCGCAGAATATCCCAGGAGAAAATACCACCGTTGGATCGGTAAGAATCTCATGAGTTCATACAAAATAATCCCCATGATAAAAGCAGAAAAAAGATGGAGTAAAATTCTAGGGTTAAAAGGGTTTTTTACGAGTTTCCAGGCAGCATATCTACAATAAATAAATCCTGCTACATAGCCGATGACAGTTGCAATAGACGCTCCGAGCGCTCCCAATCCAAAGAGTTTCAGACCAAGGCTGCTAATATCTCTGGGAATAAGAATAAGATCAAAAAAAACAGTGAGACACACCATTATAAGGATCCTATTTCTAGCAAGGGTAGGTTTATTCATACCAATAACTTCATACATATATGGTTGCGACAATGCTTCTAAAATCACAAAAAAAGGTAATACCATAAGGATGGGTACCGCCGGGTAAAAAGATGCACTCAAGAGAATCCGGACCGTAGGTTCCGCTAGGACAACGATACCAATGACCATTGGAAAGATCAACATGCTGATATATCGTTCTGAAAGAAAGACAGTTTTTTTGATACTTTCAATATCTTCTTTAATATGATAGCTAGATATGGTGGGGAGAAGAAGAGTACCAACAGCAGCTGCAGCAACAAGCAGGAACTGAACGATACGAAAACTAGCGAAATAATATCCGACTTCTTCTGAGGACCAGAATAACTGGATCAGCACTTTATCAGCGTTGGTGATAATGGTAGTCGAAATTCCCACCAAAATGAGAGGCATTGCAAAAACAGAGTAATTTTTAAAACATTCTTTTGTTGGTTTTTTCACTTTATATCCTCTAAAAAAGAGGATTGAAACAAACAGGAAAATAATCTCCCCAAATACGTATGTCCATGCTAACGCAAGTGCCCCTAAACCAGAGACTGCAACAAAGATTATTGCTATGGTTCGAGCTACAGTTCCTATAATAAGCGGTATTTGGGCTTTCGCGATTGCTTTCGTTGCAGTGTATGTGTAATAAAAAAATGTTCCGATGCTATTAACGATATAAAATCCTAGGATGATATAGATAGCGAGTTCATGAGTGGGGGATTCAAACCCACGGCCTAGGATGAATTTCCAGATTATTACAACCGCAACAACTATAGAAGCTAATAATAATATAAACCCGAGTTTTGAGAATAGGTAGGTACCGATACAGGTTCCCAAATCTTTTCCTTCAGAGACGCGTTTAATGTGCGCAGAGTTAAACCCTAGATCTGTTAATATCGTGAACAACCCAACGAATCCCATTGCGAACCCAATGATTCCATACGCCTCAGGGCCCATGTCCCTAGAAATAAAAAATAAAGCGACATAGGCAAGTAAGCCATCGAGAAGATTGGCACTCATGATTAATAACGATTTTCTGGCAAACATCGAGAAGTCAAAGATGTAACAAAATGATATATATTAAATAAATGGACATGGGAAAACAATAGATTTCTATTTTTTGTGATGGTTAAAGGATTTTTGTATAGGGGGTGATTTCCCTTTTGGCAAAGCCTCCAGGACCGATATATACATCATTACCGATTATTGAACCAATATTAATTGTCGCGTTTATCCCTGTCTGGATGTTATCGCCGATAATTGCTCCTAATTTTTTCCGTTTTGTGTCAATCTTTTTTCCGTTTATTACAACAGTGACGTTCTTTTTATCAAGCCGAAGATTCGCAATCGTGGTTCCAGCTCCAAGATTACAGTTTTGCCCAATAACAGAATCACCGACGTAATTGAGATGTGGGACGTTACTATAATCCATAATTATGGAGTTTTTTACTTCGCAAGCGTTTCCGACATGGCAGAAATTCCCGACAGTGGTATCGGGTCTGAGATAGCAATTCGGTCCGATTTTGCTATTATTGCCGATTACCACTGGGCCTTCGATGTAGGAGCCTGAACGAATCAGGGTGTCTTTCCCTACCACGATGGTTCCTTTTATGGTGACGTTCTTCTCAACGGTCCCCTGGATCTTTGTTTTCATCTTCTTTAATAATTCCTCGTTTGCGTCCAGTAGATGCCAGGGGTAGACAACGTCTCGCCATTCTTTAAGGAATTCCCCTTCCATTGGTTCTTTATTTACCAGCATATTGATAGAGTCTGTGATTTCAAATTCATTTCGTGGTGATTTTTCTGTCTTTCTAATATAATCAAAGATGTGTTTGTTGAAATGGTAAACACCAGCGTTGATGATATTGGAGATAGGATGTTCCATTTTTTCATGGATTTTCATCACGTGTTTTCCCTTGAGTTCCACGATGCCGTATTCTGTTGCGTTATCAATCTTTACTAAACCTATTTTGGTTCCTTTTTTTGCGATTTGTTTGATGTCATTAATACCAAAAATCGTATCCCCGCAAAGGACAATGAAATCATTGACGAATGGTTTGACTGTTCCGATGGCATGGGCTGTTCCCAGGGGTTTTCCTTGGTTAACATAGTTTATTTTCACATTCCACAGTTTGCCATCGCCAAAATATTCTCGTACCATTTCGCTTTTATAGCTTACAATAAAAATAAACTCTTTGAGTCCAGCAGCACGAGCATTTAACAGGTTCCATTCTAGGATTGGTTTGCCTGCGATGGGGAGCATCACCTTTGGTCTCGTATAGGTGAGAGGATGCATCCGTTTTCCTTCGCCAGCGGCAAGAATCACACATTTCATGGGTTTTCTCTCCTCATTCAACGGTTACTGATTTTGCTAGGTTGCGTGGTTTGTCAATTGGACATTTTCGAAGGTCAGCAACATGATAGGCCAGTAACTGAAGAACAACCGTGATAGGAATACAAGGGAGTACATGAGAGCTTACGGGGAAGCGGAGGACGAAGTCAGCATGGTTTTCGATTTCCGTGTCTTTATCTTCTGCGATTGCGATAACTGGTGATCCTCGTGCTTTGATTTCCCCAATGTTTGCCAGGATTTTTTCATAGGTTTCGTCTTGGGTGACGATTGCGACGACGGGGGTGTCCTTTGTGAGAAGCGCGAAGGGTCCATGTTTCAGTTCACCTGCGGCGAACCCTTCGGCATGGATATAGGATATTTCTTTTAGCTTTAACGCTCCTTCAAGGGAGAGGGGATAGTTGATGCCTCTTCCAATGAAAAACACAGATTTCGCATCCTTCAGGTGTTGTGCGATCGCAATGATGTCATTGCTCCGTTCCAGGACGTCTCTGACGTGGCGTGGTAGTGCCTTTAGATGGAAGAGATAATTGTAAAGCTCATCGGACCCTAGCTTCTTTTGAAGAAGGGCGATTTTGAGTGCAATAAGGAATAGGACCATGATTTGAGAGGTGAATGTCTTGGTTGCAGCCACACCGATTTCAGGGCCTGATTGTTGCAAGATGTATCCATCTGCGATACGGGTTGCTGTACTACCGATAACGTTAGTGACGACAAGTGTTTTACTTCCTGACATCTGTGCTTCCCTGAGTGCAGCCAGAGTATCTGCAGTCTCGCCAGATTGAGTGATTGCAATAACAAGAAAGTTTTCATTTCGTGTTCCGAAATATCGATATTCTGAGGCACACTCTACGAACACCGGGATGTTCGTGAGTTGTTCGATGAGGTATTTTCCGACAAGACCCGCATAAAATGAAGTTCCACAAGCTACGATGTGAATAGACTTAATCTCGGTATTGAGGATTTTTTCTACCGGCTCCGGGAAGGTGATTGTTTCTTCCATTTCTGAGATGCGCCCTCTAAGGACGTGATGGACAGTGTCAGGTTGATCATAGATTTCCTTGAGCATGAAATGGGGGAAGCCTGATTTCTCAGCGTCTGTGACATCCCATGTGATGAGTTCTTCTTTCTTTATCATTGGTTTTTTATTCCTATTAAAAACATTGATTGAGTTGGTTGTGATTACGCAGAGTTCTCCATCGTTGAGGAACATCACTCTCTTGGTGTATTTTAAAAATGCGGTAATGTCCGAGGCGAGGAAGTTTTCACTGTCTCCTACGCCGATGACCAATGGGCTTTCATTTCGTACTCCGACGATTTTTCCGGGCTCGTCTTGGCTCACTGCTACGATTGCATAGGATCCCTTTATTTTTTTTATCGCTGCGAAGATTGCTTCTTCAAGGTTTCCTTTATATGCATCATCAATGAGGTGAGCGATGACTTCTGAGTCTGTCTGAGAGAGGAATCGATGCCCCTTCTTTTTTAATTCCTCTTTGAGTTTCATATGATTCTCAATGATCCCGTTATGGACGATTGCGATTTTTTTATCGCAGCTGAGGTGTGGATGTGCGTTTTCCTTAGTCACGGCTCCATGTGTGGCCCAGCGGGTATGACCGACCCCAGTTGTTCCTTTCAGCTGAGGGATTTTTTTTTCTACGTTTGCGATCTCCCCGATTTCCTTGTAGACCTTTAGGTTTTTATCGATGATGGCGACGCCAGCGGAGTCGTATCCTCGGTAATCGAGTCGTTTCAATGATTCGAGTAAGACGGTTCTGGCTTCTCGAAATCCTACATAGCCGATGATTCCACACACGTTACATCACTTTTGCTTCACTTGGGATGTTTTTTCGTATCTGTTTCATAGAGCTGATTTTGCATTTTCTGCCAATGATTTTCCCTGGGTCGACCACAACATGACTTTCGATGATGCAGTCTTCTCCCATCATGGTTCCTATGGGGTTTTCTAGTTTTTTAAACTCATTATCGATCTCTATGATTGCTTTTCCCGATATCGTCGAGAAGTTATCTCCGATGATGCATCCTTTTCCGATGACGGAATGAGAGATATGGGCGGATGATGAGACATGTACGTCATCCATGATGACACTATTTCGTATTTCACTAAATGGGTGTACGACTGTGTTCTTTCCGATGCTGGTGGAGGGAAAGATGCATGCATGAGGCCCTATTTCACAGCCATCACCGATGACGACGGGTCCGACGATGTAGCAGCCTGCGTAGATCTTTGTGTCTTTTCCGATGCAGACCTGGCCTTTGATGGTGACGCCTTTTTCGATGGTGCCACTGGTGTATTCGCTTGTTTTTTGAATCATTGTCTCATTGACGGTGATGAGATCCCAGGGGTAGACAATGTCCATCCATGATTTCGCTAGCAGTGTGTTGATATGTTTTCCTTTCTCGATTAAGGATTGGATGATGGATGAGAGTGCATGGGCACCTTCTGAGGTGCAGCGTTCTATGTCGGTGAATACCGAGTGTGGGAGTTTGTAGATGCCGGTTGAGATATATTTGCCGATGTCTTCTTTTGGTTTTTCTATGATGCGGCTGATGTTCCGGTTTTCTACAATGACGACCCCGTATTTGGATGGATGGGGGTGTTCTTTTATTAGAAGTGAGTATTCTGATTGGTCTTTGATGAGTTTTGCGATACTTCCTGAATCAATGATGTTGTCTCCTGCGAGGACGATGAAGGCGTCTTTAATATGTTTCTTTGCCTGGAGGAGCGCATGGGCGGTGCCGAGTTGTCTGTCTTGGGTGACATAGGTGATTTTGATATTCTTGTAGTCTTTGAAGTGTTCCATGATGACTTCTTTTTTATAGCCGACGACGACGATGATTTCGTCGATGCCGCTTTTTCTGGTTGCATCAAAGACGTATTCGAGCAGTGGTTTATTGGCGACAGGCAGCATGACTTTGGGCATGGTTTCAGTAAATGGTCTAAGTCGTTTTCCTTCTCCTGCCGCTAAAATAACCGCTTTTTTTATCATGAATTTCACTGGACTGTATTGTTTGGTTCTTTATTTGACTTTTTTCTTTGGTATGTTTATGTTGTTTAATAATTATTTAAATTATTCTATAAATATATCTCAAGGTTTTAAAAAATATTTCTATTCCTTGTCAGTGTGTCTTCTTTTTTCTGATTTATCCAATGACTTGAACGACGTGTTCGTTGACAATGAGGAATTCGACGAGTTCTTGTGATTTTTTCAGTTCATCTAGGAGGCTGGAACTGATGGAATTTTTGAATCGTGAGAGAACACGGCTGCCACTTGGTCCCCAACTGCCGATTTCTACGTATTCGTTGTCAAAATCCTTTACTCCTCCGAGAATAGTGAAGGATTCTGTGACCATGCGAAATGAACAGGTGGCGCATTCAACGACGGTCCTATAAGGAGTGTAGGCGTTGTCTGGGTCGTAGATTGGTTCGACCTGTACGACTGTTAAAAATCCTTTACATTGAGGGCAGGTCATGCTTCGTTTGTCGCTTTGTTCCCAGATGTCTTCTGCGACGCTTGTTTTTTTATAACTCATCTCTCCAGGCTCCATTCCTTCTTCTTCTCCAGTCTGTATTATTATACATTCTTCTTCCATATATAGTTTTGCTTAAATTAGAACAACAAGGACGATAAAGCTCTTGTATGAATGTACTATATTNNAGAGCTGAGGTAGGTAGCATGAAAACGATTACGTTTCTTACTGACTTTGGCACGAAAGGAGCGTACGTTGCACAGATGAAAGGCGTGGTCTCCAGTATTACTGATGCGCGGATTATCGATATCACCCATGAGGTGTCCCCTCATAATATCAGGGAGGGTGCTTTTCTGTTGTGGACGACAGCACCGTTTTTCCCTGTAGGGACTGTTCATGTTGCGGTTGTTGACCCGGGTGTTGGCACAGAGCGGAAAGGATTGGTTATCACGACAAAAAAGCAGATTCTTGTTGGTCCGGATAATGGTATTCTGTTGCCGACGGCTCATCTTCTTGGTGATTTTGCTGTCTATGAGATCACCAACCCAAAATACATGATTCATCCATTGTCCCGCACCTTCCATGGTCGGGATATCTTCGCGCCTGTCGCAGCTTATATTGCGCGAGGAGTACCCTTTAGTGAGATTGCTACGCAGACGACGCATTTCGTTGATATGCAGTTTTTTGTCGGGGAGCATCGAGGAGACCGGATTGTCGGTAAAATCCTTTATGTTGACCGGTTTGGGAACCTGATTACGAACATTCCTCACGACATTCTCCCCGGTGATATCGAGGGGAAAAAGATCACTTTGATGTCTGGTGAGCGTCGATGGGATCAGGTTGTGTTTGTTCCTTCGTACGGCTATGCAAAACAGGAGGAACTCCTTGTCACTGTTGGGAGTAATCATTTTCTTGAGATCAGCGTCAACCAAGGGGATGCAGCACGGACTTTAGGGATGCAAGCGGATAATGAGTTTTCCTTAGTTTTTAGTTAGAATGTCTTTCTTTTTATTCTATCAAGTGTCGTATACGCGTTTTGTCCGATGTAGTATACAGGATGGATACGATCTGTTCTGAGCAGTTCGTTTTCAAAAGCGTTTTCATCAGCGGAGACTGCGACTACTTTTCCGACGAAAAGCGTATGATCGCCAAGAGATAGGTTTTTTACAAGTGTGCATTCCAGGTGTGCGTAGCCTTCTTTGATGAGGGGTGTTGAGAGTTTCTTAGCAGGTATCAATGTAAGTCCGGTTTGGCAGAGTTTATCAGTGTTTCTTCCAGAGTGGGTACCACAGTACTCCGCTGTTTCAACATGGGAGTATGGGATAAAGTTGATGACGAATTCCTTGCTTTTTTTTATGAGCGTATAGGAGTATCGTTTCGGGGAAATTGAGATCCCATAGAGCGGTGGGTTTCGTGAGATCGGGGTGTGCCAGGCAAGGGTGATTATGTTTGTGTTCCCTTTTGCATCGTTACAGGTGACGAGCACCGTTTGCATGGGAAAAGCGTAATGGTAATATTTTTCAATGGTTCCTTGGACTTTCATAAGACCATCCTCTCTCAGTGTTGTGTTTTGAGAATCGCATCGAGCAGTCCGTGAGCGTAGTTGATGCAGCCAAACGCGGTGAAGTAGTCTTTTTTTTGTGTGTAGTATTTTGTGTCTTGGTAATATTGCGTTGCTAGTTCGAGGGTTTTTTGTTGGCTGTCTGTGAGCGTATTTTGGTTGGTTTGTTTGATGTTTTCCTCGAACATTACGATGTCTTTTTCTACCCTGGTTTTTTCGTCCATGTTTTTGATATTTACGGGAGGTGGTCTGGGGGCATAAATGTTTGCATTGGTGGTATTTTTATCGTTTTTTAGGCGATAAAATGTTTTGTCGGGTGGGAAACGACAAAATGGAAAGGTATTTAAACCCAGAAAACAACGTTTTTTATTAAAAGTATCACATAAAAATGGTGCGCAATAATGAAAAAAGCCCGTTCACCTATCGATAAAAACATTGAGACAGCGGTCCATGAATTACTGGATTCCCGGGCAGAGTCTCGTATTTATGTCTACTTACTTCGGAAGAATCGGGCGCGGAGCGATGAGATCATCCGAGGCACCAAACTCCATCCCAGTACAGTCCGGGAGCTCCTTTCTAAGATGTATGATAATAAGATCATTTTCAGGGAAAAAATCAAAACTGACCGCATTGGGAAAAACCCTTATCTCTACGGTGCGGTTTCCCCTATTCAGTTGCTGCAGCGTCGAGTAAAAATCATTGAATCACGGCTTAATACGATAGCAAATCTGACCGGAAAACCGAATGGAAACAAGTATGTGCAAATCACGATCGATAACCAGGAAGGTAAACCATGAAGATAGCACATTCCCTGGCAAAAACACTGGTGAAACGACCAAAAACAGTCCTTATTATCTATACCATCATCACCATCATCATCGGGATTCAGATCCGTAATGTATATATGCAGTCTGACCTCGCTGCTTTCCTCCCGCAGAACGACCCGACACTCCAACTCTGGAATAAAATTAATCAGGAATTCCAGATAGGATCTACTATTGTCGTGTATATCGACGCCGATGATATCCGTGACCCGTATGTCCTTCGAGAGATGGATCGGGTGAGTACCAAAATTAACATTTACGAGCTTGATAAAGGAAAGACGGACGGTATCTTCTCGGTCACTAGCATTGCTCAGCTGATAAAGGAGGAGAATGCAAAACCTGAACTCCCCTACAATCTAGGAGGTACTGGAAAATACGAGATTCCCGATGATCCAGCATTAATCAATACCTACATGGCTCGTATTCAATCAATGGAAGGCACCCTCTTCCTCAATACGTATCAAGATACGGTCATTATCTTTCAGTTGGCAGATAATGCAAATTACGATCAGATTCTCCATGACTTAAAAGTAGCGATACAGAAAGACGCTCATTATTCTGAGATGACAATAACCGGAGGTCTTGCCGCACAACGGGCTATGAGGGATCAGACATTCCAATCTCTCATGATTGTTTTTCCGCTTGCTGCGTTATTTGTAGCCATTGATTTGTTCTTTTTCCATAGAACCCTGAAAGGTTTTATCATTGGTTTCCTTCCTCTGAGTTACTCATTAGTTTTAACATTTGGAGTTCTCGGCATTGTTCAGCCTGAGTTAACGATTTTAACCATAGCAGTTGCGGCTCTTCTCCTGGGTCTTGGTATTGATTATTCGATTTATTACGCAAATCGATTCGCAGAAGAGTGTACCTTGAATGATAAAATAGAACGAGTAGAATGCACCTTGGGACGTACGGGAAAAGCAGTGTTAATGTGTGCTCTCACTACGATTGTTGGTTTTGGTTCACTGATGACATCGAACATGCCACCGATGGTTACCTTTGGTTTCGGTTGTGCTATTGGGATCAGCTTTGCGTTTATTTCTGCGACTATTCTTGTCCCTTGTTTGTGTCTAATTTTGAAATTTGAGAAACATGAGGTACATCATGGGTGGAAACGGTTCGCTAATATCGTTGTTGATAACAGAAAACGATTATTCGCGTTGTCCTGCTTCTTTGCAATCCTCTCCCTCATCGTCCTTCCTCAGGTGAAAACCGATGTGAACTTCTACGAGATGGCACCTGGAGGCATCCCAGAAGTACAAAAACTCCTTGAATACTCGCAGAAATTTGGAAAAGGAGCAAATTTCAATGCACTTCTCGTCGAAACCGATGCTCAAGGACTCACCGACCCTGAAGTTATTAAAGCGATTTACAACATGGAAGACCAAATACGAGCGACTGGTGCTTCTGCGTACTCGATTGCAGATGAAATCAAAAAAGTTAACGATGTTTTCGAACGAAATTTACTCCTTGAACAAATTGCACAATACGTAGGTGTCGATCGTATTATCCTCGATAAGATAGCAAAGAAAGGATTGGTGGATGAAGAATATTCAAAGACCATTATCGTCGTCTCCTTTTCAACAGGAACAAGCACTGAAGAGTTAGAGAAGCTCGTGAATCAAATAAANNGCTGGTCAGGATGTTGTGAGTGTTGAGGTAAATAAACAAATCATGGGCTCCCAAGCATCAGCTCTCATTATCGCTCTTCTCTTGGTTCTCGCTTGTCTCATTATAGGGTTCAATTCTCTATTGATCGGAGGGTTGGCTTTACTTCCTGTTCTGTTTGTCCTTATGTGGGAACCAGGGTCTCTTGTCATGCTTGACATTCCGCTTTCCGTCGTCAATATTACAGTGGCGTCAATCATGATTGGCACAGGGATAGATTACAGTATTCAAACGACACAACGAATGAAAGAAGAAATCGCAAAAGGTGTTTCAAAAATTGAAGCGATGAAAACAACGATTGAAACCACCGGGTGGTCTGTCGTTGGAGCAGCCACTACCACGATGGTCGCACTCATTNNACATCGAGATTTTTCAAGTAACGGGAAAGAGTGGAATATAAATATTCCTAATTGATGTTCCTTGGCGACTCATGTCAATTCTCACAGATCTTTTTGCATTCATCGGGAGTTTTGCCCTTTCAACAATTTCTCAACTTGGTTACGCCGGTATATTTTTTCTCATGATGCTTGAAAGTATGGTCGTTCCTGTGCCCTCTGAGTTTGTCATGCCATTTGCAGGGTTTCTTGTCTCACAAGGTTCCTTTAATGGAATCCTCGTAATCCTCGCCGCTACCCTTGGGAGTATTGCTGGATCACTTATTTTCTATTATATCGGCAAAACCAGCGGACATACGCTTGTTCAAAAATACGGGAAGTACGTTCTTGTTGATACCGAGGATATAAAAAAAACAGAAGTATGGTTTAACAAACGAGGGGATCTTACTATATTTCTCGCTCGACTTATCCCTGTCGTCCGCCATCTTATTTCGCTGATTGCTGGTATCGGAAAAATGAATGTGAAAAAATTCACGATATACACTATCCTTGGGGCAGCATTGTGGAACGGTATCCTTACGTATCTTGGTATGTTTCTTGGTCAACATTGGAATGAGGTGAGTCAGTATCTTGAAGGACTTGATATTATCATTGTTGTTCTCCTTATCGTAGGATGTCTGTATTTTGTCTATCGTCACCTCGGTAGAAAGAAAAAAATCATGGAACAATAAAACAGGTTATTGTTTTTTCTTCAGTGTTCGTACGGAACGCACAAATGGGATGTCGAACACGAGATTTCCAACTATCAGAAGCAGACTAAGGAGTAACTCCCCGTCATACTCGGAAGATCCGTTGATAAATCCTTTTGTGTACCATTCCAATAAAAACACCACGGAAACTATAATGGGGACAATTAGAAGCAAGGGGGCAAACCAAAACTCTAACCGTAATAATAACCTCTGGATCGTTATCATTCGTCGATTGTTCGTATTTTTCATTCTTTTCACGTTCGTCTTCATATCGGTAAAATTATTTTTGGTGGGAGGATACTGATGCCGAAGATCATTAAACCTTGCCACAATAACAAGAGGAAGAGAGCAGGGAGCATCTGAATCATGAAATCATCATCGACAAATCTGAGTTTCTTTGTCTCGCCGATCAGAGCCCCTGCCGCACCTACTACTGATACAAGGATGAGTATCCACCAGTCTGCTCGATACCATGTTATCAGGAAAAAGAACAGGGATATGATAAACCCGATTGTATACGCCTTTTTTTTCCCGAAATAATATCGTGTTTCACCGATGATCGGGTCGGTGAAGGCCACGCAGAGGATACAGGGGATAGCAATTTGTTGAGGGAAAAGAAGAAATAACAGTAAGACAGCGATTCCAAAATACAGGTAGCTTGCCGGTCGTTTCTTCTCATAGTTTCGTAAACCGAAGAATCGCTGGTGATCAATATATCCTCGCAGCCGTCGATATTCAATTACTATCATGCATGAGACGATAATGATCGGAACCACTATCTTGATGACATTCATCCATTCCTCATCTGGAAGGAGATAATAGAATAAGAACGAAGCAGCAAACGTATGGAACACACGACGGAACCAATGGGCATCAACCTCAATGGCATCGATTTGTTCTAAAAACTCGGCCTGGTACTTTACCATCCTTTGTTTTGTTGTCTTTAAAGTGTCTTTTGCGTTCTTCTCTGAGAAAAGCATTCGTTTAAGCCATCCTTCCGCGGATAACACAAAGATTATTGAACGATGTCTTGCCGCTCCAGCGTCATCATCCCTTGTTTACTCCCCACGATAACCTCATCAGCAAGACCGATAAACAACCCATTCTCCAGGACGCCAGGGACATTGTTAATCTCTTTTTCTAATGCTTCAGGATCCACTATTTTCCCAAAATCACAATCGATGATGTAATTCTGGTTATCCGTGATAAATGCTTCATCCATGATCTTCCGTAATTCAGCAGTGCACCCTAAACCTTCCAACACCTTTTTAGTAGCAGACCAGCCGAACTTTGTAACCTCAACCGGCAAGAAANNTACGCAATGATCTTCTCCCTTGTAAGCGCACCCCCACCACCCTTAATCAAATTGAGATTCGAATCGACCTCATCAGCCCCGTCAATCGTAAGATCGATCTCAACGCGGTCGTCAAGTTCTATTAACGGGATTTTTAACTCCGTGGCGAGCCTCTTGGTTTTCAACGAGGTGGGGATTGCTTGGATTTTCAGACCGTTCTTTACCATCTCTCCGATTTTTTTTACTGCAAATTCAACAGTAGAGCCTGACCCCAGTCCGACAACCATCCCATCTTCAATATATTGAGATGCTTTCTCAGCAGCTTGTTTTTTCATTTCTTCTTGTTCCACTGGTCCACCAACAGGGTAATAGAACAAGGAATACAAAAACTTATACATCTTATGCTATTACAGAACGTGAAACTATGCTAGGAAAATGTGATGAACACGGGTATTACCGAGGGGAAGTCTGTCCAGTATGTAAAACAAAAGGCAAGTTTCTCATGAGTGATCGTGAGCTTGATTCCCTTGGTCGTATCATGGCCGGGGTTCTCCGCCATTTCCCAGAAAAACTTGGGGTGACCATGGATGGTCACGGCTGGGTAGATATCTCCGAGTTTGTTGAGGCGGTCGGTGGGAGCAGGTCAGGGTTCCAATGGCTCCGTGACCATCATATCGAAGCGATCGCACTGACCGATCCAAAAGGAAGATACCAGGTAGATGGTGGGATGATACGGGCGACCTACGG
>DAYE01000036.1 GCA_002506745.1 Euryarchaeota archaeon UBA33 | reverse complement strand
AACTTCAACGTTGTCAAAGCATCAGAGGACAACGACCTTATTGAACTGACCACCCAGGTTTGTGGTATCAAAGGATCGAAAGACACTATGGTACAACTCACCAGAGAACAATACCAGAACCTCGAACAATATCTTGTCGAGTTCAGGGGACGAATGAATCACACATCAACGAGGGAAGAAACAGCCATTCTCTTCAAGGAAGCAGTTGTCGAGCTGAACAAATACGGACTGTTACCAAAAGACATGAGCGTTGAAGAAGCACAGCGATTGGTAACTGGGAAGTACCAGGTACCAAAAAAGATGAACCTCAAGCCTATCATCAAGAGAAACGACCAGCTATTCAATGATTCAAATTTTTTCTGCCTAATTACTGGAACCACAACCAGTACAAGCATCTTGGGTATCGCGGAGCTGGGGACTGCTGCCTTGCTCTATGTACTTTTCGTTCCGTACCTGCTGGAACAAATATTTTTTCATGATACTGTTATCATGGAGAATATGACCGCGCGTCTCCGTGAAATATGCTCAGTTCTCCGAACAATAACCTCAAGAAGAATCATCCAGCCAGGTAACATCGTATTCGGAACAAGTATCGATGAATATCTCCCACCAGAATTCCGTTTCTTTCCTGCACATGGTTGGGTTGACACCCAGGGAGCACTTGGGAAGAAATCCTGGAATGGAACATTTTTCGGAAGTGTTCGAAACCTCCTAGATTTCGAATACGGAGGCTCAACCTATTATATCGGAGCCACCGGATTTCTTGGGATAAAATTGAACAAAGGGGATGGAAAAAATTTCTTTATAGGTTCCGCCTTGCATTTTGATGTGGATTATTTCGAATATTAACGATGTACTGAACGTTGGACAGACAACGTTCGAAAAGAAAGAGAAAAGAGAAATATCAATGAAAAAGAAATGTTTGGGTACAATCAATGATAAGCAACTGTGTGGTTTGAACATGCCTCGCTATTGTAAAATCTGCGGCTCGGAACTCCCAGATGAATTCCCGACAGACATCTGCCTTGATTGTCAAAGTATCATGAGTCAGGATAATTTTCTCAAGGAGTAATATTATTATAGAAGATAGTACTTATTAATATAGAAAGGGGCGGAATGATTTGAAAAACTATGCTGAATTAAGGAAAGCCATTACGTTTGGCATCTTTCTTTTATTCTCTGTGTTGACAATCAGCCCAGCATTACCTGCGTCCTCCTCAAGGAACGCACCTATTTTTGGATCAGTCGACCTCATCATCAATGATGACGGCAGCGGAGACCCAACCGATAAAGAGGTAAATGTCCCATCCTATACGCCTGACTCCGGAATCACACCAACGCTCACTATCAATTTCACGATCATAGGAACAAACAGCTCGGAGGCTACGGCTTTTTATGGTGATGACTCCTGGGAGGACTGGAAGAACATCACCATAAGCGGAGATATCCTGTATCCTGTCAATGAGATGACACTGTATCATGTCGGATCGAATGGGGATTGGATTTGTGATGTCACACCGACGAAACCAGGGGGAGCCATCGCCCTGAGCATCGATTGGCCTGGGAACGGCTCAGCGACAGAGACCATCCAAATCGTCAATGGGACATTCGTACGTCCTGCGGTGGACTCTTTTCTATGGGGTTTGGATTTTAAGATAATCGTGACTATCAACGATATTGATGGAGATCCAGTGAAAAACGCAAAGGTATACCTCCTTTGGGAAGAAGATGATCACGAGTTCAATGAAACCGAAGGGCATAACACGCCAGGTAATGGAATGAACGGCGAATATTGGTTCTGGATACGACAAGAGGAACAGGGAGACCTTCCCCCAAAGAACATCACCATTGCTGCGCAGTGGTACGGAGCTTTCTGGGGATATGCAAAAATCATGATGGAACGACCGAACAATCCACCACTGGTCTTTGTCGATGATGACTACGATAGCTCCACACCAGGATGGGGGTACAACCATTTCAATACCATCCAAAACGGAATCAATGCCGTGGAAACGAACGGAACAGTCCTGGTCTCTAACGGGACTTACTCAGAGAACATCCAAATCAACAAATCTCTCAGCCTCCTAGGTGAAAACAAGAACACAACTCGTATTCACGGAACCGGTAACGGAACAGGCGTCAACATCACAGCAAATAAGGTGACGATCAACGGATTTACCATTCAGAATTACACAAAGGGATACGGAATCGTCATCGCGACAAGTACGAACCGGATCACGAACAACATCATATCAGAGAATATCGGAGGCATCGTCATTTTTTGGATTCCATTTGAATCGACATACCCAAACAATGGGTATAACATCATCACTGATAACATTCTCATCAATAATGAGGGGGCCGGCATTGTTGTAAGCGGTAAAAACAACACCATCCTTCACAACAGTATTTCTCAATCTGAGTATGGGATCATGGTAGATATAGCAGAGTCAAATAACATCTCACAGAACAGCATCTCCGATAATGACAACGGAATCGTTATTTTGGCATCGTATTCTACGATGATATATCAAAACACAATTTCGATGAACAAAGAACTTGGTGTGTTTGATTTTTGCACATCATCGACTATCATCCGTCGGAACAATTTTATGGGAAATGGTAACCATGCATATTTTCATCAGTCTCTATCGATAAGGATAAGGTTTTTTAAAAATTATTTTGATTTTCCCATTACCCGCAGCATCTGGGAAGAGAATTTTTGGGAGAAACCACGGATGCTCCCATACATCATTCCTGGATTAATCAGTATAGCACGTGGATTTGTTACAGACCCCCCATATCTAGTAAATTTTTTCCAAATTGACAGACATCCAGCCAAAAACCCGTACGACATCCCTGGAGCAAGATAATGGTTCATGGAAAAAAAATCATAGAATTAGTCAGCGTTATCTTTCTTTTCATCGGTGTCGCTATCGCACCGAACATAACTAATAATGTCACTAAAGCATCAGAAGAAAACAATCTTGTTGAGATCACTACTCACATCTACGACACCACAACTGAGACGACTGTAACAGCCCAGTTAACAGAACGACAAACCCAAGAAGTTCGCACCGTCTTTGACGATCTCAAGAATCGTTTATCCACCGCAGAGTCCACTGAAGAGACCCAGAGGATATTCAATGACACGATCATCGAACTGGACAGATACAATCTCCTCCCGGAGGGCATGAGCGTTGAACAAGCACAACACCTCATTAACCGTGCAACGAGCCATCAAAACAGGATTATTCCCCTTCAAAGAATCTCCCAGAATCACCAAGAACAGACAACAGAGGGGACGATCCAGAATAC
>DAYE01000051.1:257-9715 GCA_002506745.1 Euryarchaeota archaeon UBA33 | reverse complement strand
ACAAGTACACATCATCGGTTGGAACGGAGAAGCCTACTACGAAAAAGCTACCCTGACTGACCCGCAGTCGATGTTAGCAGGCATGAACATCTGCGACTTCGACACGGACGGGCTCAACGAACTCAAAGCCTGTGAAATCATCGACGGGAGCGGGACCGAGTTCATCTGGAAATATCATATCTCAGATACCACTCCGCCGGTCACAACCTATTCCTTAGCAGGGGTGATNNTTGACAGCCACCGATAACGGATCTGGGGTACAATATACGAAATATACACTTGATGCCGGTGAATGGACGATCTATACCGAACCTTTCATCGTGAGAGACGATGGAAATCACACCGTGTCGTTCTATTCCGTGGACAAAAACGGAAACACAGAACAAGAGAAACAAATTACTTTTATCATTGAACAACATCCCCATATCACGGTAACAGTGAAAGGCGGTAAAGGTGTCTCTGTTACAGTGGAAAATCAGGGTCTCTTACTTTTGAAGAAGGTCCCCTGGAGCATCAACCTGAGTGGCGGCTTACTCCTCAAAGGACGGTCAAAGGCAGGATTGATCCCAGGGATGATGCCTGGTGAGAAGAAGACGGTTTCCTCTTCCGTGTTTGGACTCGGGAGGGTTACCATCATCGTTACGATTGGAGATGTACAGAAGACTGTGAAGGGCTTAGTATTCCTGTTCTTCGTCAGAGGCGTAGGATAATAATCCTTTTTTCTTTTCTCGCCTCAAATTCAACTGTTTCTTTCCTTCGTCATTGTTTTTATTTCTTCCATAATATTAAATAATACATAATTGTTTAATACAGTGGGGTAGAAGAAATGTTGAAGAAATTGATAGGGCTCATGCTGTGTACGCTGTTGATTTTCACACCGATCATATCTGTCATAAAAGCAGGAAACGAACCGAGTATTTCTTCGAACCTGCTTGATGAGCAGGTCGCTGTTTCCGCGATATCTTCATCGTCAGAGTCACGAGAACGAGATGGCTGGGAGCTGCAATGGACTCATGCGTATGGGGGGAATGGCGAGGCTGAATTCACCCAACCTATTGGAGATATTGACGGTGATGGAACAAACGAGGTACTTATCGGTGGATATGAGATATCTAGTATGTGTCGTATTATCTATTATAACATCACACAAAAAACATACGTGGAGGAATATTCCTGGGTTGTCGGTGGCGGGGTGCCGTCTGGTGCGTGTGTTGCTGATCTCAATGGAGATGGTAATCTCATCCTGTGTGTCTCATGGGCTTATTCCACGGCCGATGGTGTGTACGCATATCAGTATGATGGAACGACACTCACCCAATTAGATTGGTACCATGGGACAGGGGTTGATTTCATCTTCGATATTTATGTCTGTGACTATAACGATGATGGTTCTCTGGAGGTGCTGATTGCCAATGCTCCAAACATGGGATCTGGAGATAAGCATGTGTCTGCATTGGGCTGGGATTCCGGTAATCAGCAATTCTATTATGAAACTTCCTGGTCATGTCCAGGTGGTGCTTCTATGGAATGCCCTATGGTATGGAGCGGTGATGTTGATAATGATGGGAAGACCGAGGTGATCGCGGATGTTTCGAATGGTCAATCATCCACTGCAGGGACCTGGGCTCTGAACTGGAACGATGATACCCAAACCTGGGAGGGAGTACCAGTCTGGACAAACTATGGAAGCTCGACGGTTTATGGCGATGGAGTCGCAGATATTGACGGGGATGGGACACCGGAAATCGGCATCGGATGTTATGGCGGTACGCCACAAGGGTGGCTGTTCGAATGGGACGGCAGTACCTATCAGCAGGTGTGGAACGGGAAGTATCCCACTGGTGAACCGACTATCGAATCGGTCGCGCTTGGGGATGCGGATAACGACGGTCATAATGAATTCTGTTTTGGGACAGGAGACGTTCATATTATAGGATGGGATGGAACCAGTTATCATGAAGAAGCAACCCTCACAGATCCCACCGGGATGCTCGCCGGGATGAACATCGGAGATTGTGATTCTGATGGGAGGAATGAACTGAAAGGATGCGAGATTTTAAGTGGAACCGGCAGCCAGTTCATTTGGAAATACGTTAGTTCTGACACTATTCCACCGGTCACAACCTGTACATTAACTGGGGAGATGAGCGAGGGCATCTATGTCAGCAACGTGACCGTGACGTTGACAGCCACCGATAACGGATCTGGCGTGGATTATACAACATATAAACTTGATACTGGCGCTTGGACTACGTATTCCACACCGTTCATTGTCACCGAGGATGGAAGTCACACCGTGCTGTTTTACTCAGTCGACATAAATGGTAATATCGAACAACAACAAACGAGTACCTTTACCATCCAGCACCATCCGTTGATAACGCTTACCATCATAGGTGGCAAAGGTGTTTCAGTCCTTATCGAAAACAAAGGTCTTTTGCCATTGAACAAAGTCCCCTGGCACATCAACCTCAGCGGAGGCATCATCCTGAAAGGAACCTCTAAAGAAGGGTTGATCCCTCAACTCCTTCCCGGCCAGCAAAAAACTCTGACCTCCTCAATCCTTGGATTCGGTAGAACAACCATCACCGTCACCGTTGACGACACACAAACAACGGCAAAAGCCTTCATCCTTCTGATCTTCGTGGTCGGAGTCCAATAACTCCTCTGTTTTTCTTTTCCTTATTCTTTGATCTTGCTGAGATAAAACCGTTTCTTACGCTCAACCTGTATATATGTTTGTAACGCCTCCAGAACCTCCAGCTCCCATTGTTTCTCTTGAAGGACCTTCCCTAGCGCTGCAGTATCGAGTTGACTGACATCCTGAAGTCTCCCATACTTCTGCAGCACCTTCTCCAACTGTTCTCGCTCTTTACTATTCTTACTTGGAAACGAATATTTCTCACTATCTGTGACCCGTACCTTGTTCTTCGACCCGAACACCACCTCAACGTGTTCTTTCTCTGCAAACGAACTCAATGCTTCCTCAAGCTTCTCCAACTCTGAATCCCACTGCAGGTTCGCAAGCTTCTGAGCTGATCTGACCTCAGCATATCGATTCACCAGGATAACACCTGAATCCTTCAGATACTCATTCGCAGGTTTCTCTTTGATCAAATGCAAATGAGACCATTGGGGGCAGCATGATTGATACTCACACCAGTCACAAAGATACCCAGGGTGCGCCTCATAACGCTCGTCATCTTCGATAGTTTCAATCAACTGGATGGTATCTTTTTTTAGCTGAGCAAGCTCCTTATCAGTCCGGGTCGAATCAATCTCCTTATCGAACTTCAAGAAATGCCAAATTAGTTTCACATCCTTCACATCAGGGTACTGGTTCTGCACTCCGATCATATACAACGCAAGCTGACGGTCCGAACGAATATAATCCGCTAGAGGCATCCTGGAGTTTGTCTTGTAATCATGGATCTCATAGAATCCATCCCTCGTCTCAGTCAAACGGTCGATATATCCTTGGAGCTTGAAGTTGCCCTCAGCATCTAAGGTGATCCGGATGAGATCCTCCAACGCGACTGTTTTTCCTTGGTTGAACGGATGATAACGCTGATAATAATCCGAAAGATATTTCTTCCCCATGTTCAGGTAATTCTCTGCATGATATTCTTCCCGGACGATACTGATGTCATCGGTCCAGTTCGTGTCCCATTCAGTAGTAAAAAAACCAAGAAGTTCTTCCAGGGTGTTCCTTTTTTGATGGGCAAGATCACGGTACAGTTTCTCCAGTGCCTCATGCACCCGGATACCAAGGAACGCTTCAACGGTCTGCTCTTCCTCGGTTTCGAGCTTCTCGATATACTGCAGCTTGAATTTCTGAGGACATTGTTCATAACAGCTGAGACGAGAATGAGAGTACACTGTCATGAGAACGGAGAACAAATAAGCTGGTTTAATGGTATCGTGTTTTTCACAATGTTTACGGACTTGTTTTACTTTGTTGCACCAGCCAGTCGTAGATCTTCGGGTACACCTCTTCATGGGCATGCAATCCTAAGTTCAGATCCAGATGCCCATAATCAGCACGATAGCCCGCTTCTTTAGAGAACTCAAGATAGGTCACATCGGTGCTACCCACATGATCTTTCACATACTGCATGTCGGTCTTCGGTGCCATCTTATCCAACCCGCCCGCGATCGCCAGCAACGGGGCGGTAAATCGATGAAGGTTTTCCGTATAGCTATACGGGGTGAACACTTTTTTCATCCCTGGGATTCTGCCTATGGTATCATACATCCAGGGATACCTCGGGTACCGGCAGAACGTCATATGCTTAAAGAACAACGAGAACTGAGACAGAACCTTTGAGGACAGCACATTGGAAAGCCCGACTCGCAGGTAGGTTTGTAGCACCTCTGGATCGACATTCTCAAGGTTCACCCCCATACCTCTGAAATGACTGGTTAGATCACCTGATCGTTCCAGAAGCTCCGTGATCCGGATTGGGATGGAAACGTTCCGCGGAGTGACCCGTGTGAGAAACTCAAGGAGCAGATTGGTTTTTCCAAACACGACCGGAGAACCAAGAGTGACCACACCCTTGAGATTCTTCTGCCCCTCTTTGGTTTCCCCATAGGCGTACGCGATCATCCCACCCATGCTTTTTCCCACCCAGAACACCGGCGGCGTATCATGTTTGTTTTCCTTGTGCCATTCCTGTACTTGTCTGATGATCGCAGGGACGTCTTTGTCAATGTAATCATCGACAGTCCAACGATATCGTTCCGGGTGCTGCCGTGGGTTAAACGTCGGCTGTCCGCCGCCCCGGAGTTCCGGGACCCAGACGTCAAAGACAGCTCCATTATCCGTATGTTGCTGCGAGAGGTACGCTGCAAGGCTGTACCGCTCCCACTCTGGTGTTCCTGGCTGGCCGAAATCACAACTGTTCTTGTTCCCAGCAAGGCCATGGCATAAAATAACTGGAAACCGGGCAACGTTCTTGCCTGCAGGAAGATAATGGTACATGTGAAGCTCCCATCCATCAGAAGTCTTCGCAGACACAGTCTCCTGGTAAATCTCACTATGTTCCATAGAATGACCAGAACAGGTCACGATACAAAAACTCTCTCTTCCTGTCCAACACAAAAAGAAATCGATGATAAATTATCAGTAATTCAGTATTGTATTTTTTTTTTAAAAAAATTATTAGAGAGCTATCGCTCATCGTCACAACGGAAACAATAAAACCGCTCGAAATCGTAACTGACTGTTTTCTCGTCCTGACTAAAGGTCTTTCCGCAACTCGCGCAATTCAATGTCTGTCGTTTCTGAGTTTCTTTTGATTTGTTTTGCATCTCCCTCACCATCCGTGTTGGTTCTCGGTTGAAGTTCAGCATGTATGGACATTCACTATATATTCCTTTTCATTCGACTTTTGGAAACTAGTGCCATGAAATATTATTGTATAAAGTTCAGAAAAGAAACAAAAATCTTTTGTCATTCAATAGTACTGCCGATAGCGAATATACTCTACACGATAAACTGGGTCTGGGCCTAAAAGTCTGGGAGGAAAGAATGCAAAAAAAACATTCTAAAGAGCCCAAACCCAAATATTAATATAGATAACAAATAAATAAATCTATCTATTTATTAATGCTTTGAATAATTTCCGTTTATTCCTCCACTTTACAGAAAAAAAATACACGATTACCCCCTACCATCGTCATGCTGTTACATAAAACCACATAAAGCAGAGAATTGTACCATCGGAACCACGCGCCTATATGCAAGGCTATCAGGCAACAATCACCAGTCAAGCGGACCCCAATTCCGACTCTGGCACTTCGGGCACACGTACGTCGGATGACCTTTCTCAGCCTCGATTTTCTGAGGTGCGATAAATTTCGTTTCGCATTTTTTACATTTGTAAAAGTTCACCATGTTACAATAAAAGAACGACTCTGACTTATAAAAACCTTTTTTTCCGTCGCAGCTATGCCAAGGAACCCAACAATTCCCTTTTTCAATCAATACTAAATAGACACAACCCTTACGATATCGCACAGATTGCTGAACATATGACAAAAAAGAAATCAACACAACCGAACATACCTTCAGAAAAAAAAGATGACGACCGAGAGACAAAGATATTCAACCTGCTCTGCAACACCTCTCTTGTCCTTATGACCATGATCACCCAAGCCTTCTCCCAAGTGTTCACCACCATTACAAAAGAAATGATCACCGCCCTCACCACCAGCCTCGGTACTCCCCAGGACGCCACTAGGAACCTAGACGACCTCGAGAAAAACCTCCCAGATACCCTGCGAAAAGAGCTCATGACGATGAAAAACGACCTCCAGAAACAACTCAATGAAAAAAGACAAAGTCTCGGGACACTGCTCTCTGATCCGCGGTTCGACACAGGGATCGACATTGTTGAACACACCCAGCTTCCTCTTCCGAAGCTCACCCAGGACCTGGATGAACGCTCCCTCTTTGGATATCTCACCCTTCTACAGTCAGAGGATCCGCAGGTCAGCGCGATGTTCAAAGAGCTCTTTGAATGGATGAACACTCTCCCCCAACCAACGAAAAAATAAAAAAAAAAAGAAAGAAAAGGGGTTTTACGAGTACCCGCCGATCTGCAGACTTGGGTCACCAAGCAGCTCCCATTGCTGTACAGTCTTCTGATCGATCCCATCCCAGCCATGGTCGACCCGCCAATAGCTGTACTCCCAGGTCTTGAAATTCGAGATATATCCGGTGATCGCTTGGATATATGCCATGCCCAGGACCGTCTGGTTCTCCTGTCCGTACTGTCGGTAAAACTCGGTGTTCAGCCAGCCATCCCCTGGACCAATCGTGCACACATCTCCTTCTGAACCCCAGCCGTACCCGGTGTTGCCCATCGTCGCAATAGACCCGGTATGAGGCATTTTCATCATGTACCAACCCCAGCAGTCAGGCAGTGGCGTGCCGTAGGTGAACATATTCATCGGCAGCACCCCATCTAAGAGACAGGGGATCATCGAGACGCTAAACATGCTGTTATGACAACCACCCACATTCGTCACCGGGAGTTTATCAGTGTTGGTTAATTTCCGCATCGGCAGGATGGGGATATGGAAAAACGGGAAGTACCGCGACGCCTGCATGACAAGCAATCCTGCGACCTGACCGTACCGTCGGTTCCCCGGGATGCCTGGATAATGATCCCCCCACCATCCTGGGCTCCCATGGCCTGACAAATACGCAAGACCGTATCCCTTCGAAAACTCATTGATGACATCGTTCTGATCAAACCATTTCCCGTTTGAGGTAAACACACTATTACTCTCAAATTCAACAGGCATGTATGTCAATGCACCGCCACGCCCATGAAGGGTTTTCTCACCAACCACCCATTCCCCCTCAAAGTAATTCTCCATATGCTCCCGGGTTGCGTTAAACACGTTCGCTCCCTCCTCATTTTCTATCCAGAGGGCCAAATCAGTCAGATTCCCGTACGCCCGGGGGTCATAGCATTTACCCCGAATGGTCAACACCCCTCCCACATAGGAAATGTCCGCCCAGTGATAGAGATCGTTACAATAGGCTTCCCCATCATTTGGTGTATAGGTGTAATCCGTGTTCCCCAGAGTATTACCGTTGGAGACTGAGACGACCTCAGCTATTGGAGGCGCAGGGTACCCATCAGCCAATGCGGGGTTCAGATTATCATCCTGATTAAAGGTGATGTTCGACGCAACGGTCTTGTCAAGGGTGATGTGGATCTCATCGACTGGGCCGCCTTCTTCAGGGTTGAAGCATTGGGCAAAGATGGTGTACGCTCCGTTCGGCAGACCTGTGGTGTTCCATTGGATGTTCCAGTCCTCTTGATCTAGGAACCCGTCCCCAGAGATCACGATGATCTTGTGAAACCAGCTTGGGTCCGCAGGTGCTTTCTCGTAGTTGATGATCTTATCGACGACGGTTTTCGCCTCACGGGTGTTTCTGCATGCTAGCCTGCCGTAGGCGACATCAGGGTACAAATCCAGTTCATCACGCAATGCGCCGGACCACTCAGCAAACACATGATTCCCATTCGAATCCCAGTCGTCAAACACCCCGCCTTCCTTGTAGATATCAGCGTAATACAGATCGCTGATATATCCTGGCTCTCCACTGGTGAAATTATAGGACTCATCACCATCCCATTGGAAATTCGAATACCGGATCGGGAGATACCAAGCCTTGGAGCCTTGATTGACATCGTCCTTTGCTTTTGCGATGACATTTGATTTCAACCCACCGAAGAGAAGAACATAGGTCACATCCCAGGTCTCCAGTGCATCCTTAATGAAATATTTTATCTGCTCAGGTTTATCGTGCCCCGTGTATTCCGCATAGATCTCCTCAGTTGTCTTTAGAACTGTCGGCACACCCATGCTGATCTTATGGTCCACCAATCGTTGCACATCTGCCGAAAATTTCTCAGGGGTGATGATGACCAGATCATACGTGCTCTCCGCTGGGAACACTTCTTTTATTGGTGGTTGGTACCGTAGCGTCAGAGAAAAACCCTCAGCAACCTGAAGCTCCCCGCTGACTGGTCGATACCGAACCGGGAACAAGTTCACAGTCACATGGGTGACATGCTCCCCGTTGGCGTTCAGACCACATCCAACATGAAAACCAGCCCACGCATCAGGGTATAACACATCGCTGGAGTACACCTGCGTGTCTTTCTCATATTGCACGACAGTTTGTGTGTCTTGTGAGTACGAGACGGGAGCTGGTGCCGGTCTGATCTCCCTTGACACCATCTGTCCCTGGATGGCGACCGGTTGGACCTCCACTTCGACATCGGTGACACCGAACGGTAATTCATAGTGTTTTATGATCCGAGGAAGCATCGGCTGACCTGGATTCAACAGATATGATTCTTGATCACCTAGGCGAACCAAGACATAGTCATTTGCGCTTTCCGTGACTTGAAGCGACGAGACATCAACTGATACAGTGTCTGTCCTTGTCTGTATCGAAAGTGTTCCAGTGTTGCTCACATTGGTTGCGACTGTCCCAAACCCGCTTATAATAAATAGCCCTACAATCAGGATGCTTAACCATTTTTTCATAACCTACGCCCCTTATCTTATGATACTATTATTGTATATTTAGTATATAAAACATCGTTCTTCAGAAGGTTCGCTTTTCTCCTAAAAAATAATAAATAACAAGACTCAAACGTACAGTCAAACCTTTTCTAAAACATGGGAAAGAAAAAAAGAAAAAAAATGATGGGAAGTTAGGTCATCAGTTTCATCAAGTGATGGAACAAGGGGAACCTCTCAAAAAGATTGTTGAGGAAGCTTATGAGCTGAGCTTTTGCAGAGGACAACTCCACCGGGGTCTTCATATAAACAGAAATAGTCTCGTAATCGCTTGGATTATGCGTATTGACGATTTTAACAGTCCCATTGAACTCTTTCTTCTCAGAAGGCGCGACCACATGGAC
>DAYE01000051.1:0-223 GCA_002506745.1 Euryarchaeota archaeon UBA33 | reverse complement strand
TGAACGCATAATCATACAGATCGACCCAGGCGGCTCCATCCCAATAGTAGCTCTCATCTGCATGGGAAACCGATTTAACGATCGTCCCCCGGTCCTGTCCGCCTAAGAGCACGGGAACCTCAGATGTGCGATCGATAGGCTGTCCGCCAGAAAAGAGTTTCACATAAACATAGAAGGAATCACCAGAAGGGAATCCGACAGGATCAGCAAGGGTAATCGTATG
>DAYE01000026.1 GCA_002506745.1 Euryarchaeota archaeon UBA33 | reverse complement strand
AGGAAAAATGGTGGAACAATGACGAAAAGATTCAAAGCTGTAAAAGCAAGTATTGTTACTGGAATTGTCTTTATCAGTGTTATTGTAGCTGTGTTACCCACCACATCAGCAGGCCTTATCTTTGATCTTCAGAGTGTATTGACAGTTTCATGGAGTGCTAATCAGACTCAACAGCCTGTTGTCCCTCGCGGTGCATTACGAGCATTAGACCTAAGCATTACACATACCGTCACAAGAGGTGTTTTTGGTCAAGGTATGATCAATGTTTATAAAGGTAAGACAATCGTAATAACTGTTGAAATTGTCGAGACTCCATCATGGTGTACGGCAACAATCGCACAAGGCACCTTGTCCACAACAGTCCAACCAGATACAACAACAATAGTAAAAACAGCACTATCACTTCAAGTGGCAGATGATGCACCTGCATTTGGATTAGGTTATATAAAATTAAAAGCAACTGCAAAACAAGCTGGGCTCATTGCAGGTTTCACACAAGAATTTACTCTTACGTTCGTTCCGGATTATAAACCGTTAATTCAACCAGCGTATCCTGAGACAAATACGAAGAAAATTGGACCATTGGATACTGCAGTGTTTCCCATTCAAGTTACAAATCTTGGTAATGCGAGAACCGTGGTATTACTCACTGTTGTAAATGCTCCTGCGGACTGGAATGCAATCATTACAGACCAACTCATCCTTGAGGAAGGAAAAGGCTCTAGCAGTACAGCATACCTTGTAATAAAACCACCAAAAGGATTTGGATATCACAACGACGAAAGAACAATTACGATTTCAATGCAACCAGTAAAATATGATGATTATTCCAAAAAAGGTGAAATCACCACCGCTTCATTTCTAGTAGAAAGTAGAGGGTTTTCAACCCCGGGGTTTGAGTCTATCGCGTTTATTGGTGCCTTAGCAGTGGTCTTATTAATTATCACGTTCTATCGGAAGAGAAAATAAAAACAAAAAACATATACACCTTCCTTTATAACAATGGGGGTAATTCCTATAAAACTCAATAAAAGTGTTACATTCATAATTGTCGCATTACTTCTAAGCCCTATTATTTGTTCACAGGTTCAATTCACAGAGGCAGCATCACAAAAGAGAGGTTGGAATTACCCTATAATCAATTTAATTGGGGCTGGTCTTGGAGCCTTAGTAACTCCAATNNTAACGATACAACTTGGGAATATTGACCTTGAAACTGGTAATTTTTCACCTGCATTTCAGCGATGGTTTTTAACTCAACGTATTTTGAGCTATAGCGCTGAATTTCCAGAGGGAAACTCTGGCAATTGGTTTATCAACTTTAATCCACCACTCATCATTGATAAAACAGGAATTGCTGCAGTTACCAATGTGACAATATCATTATACGCACCGCAGGTTGCAAGTGATACGATTCAAAGTACAACCATTCGGATTAGAATTGCTGATACCTGGGCAATAAAAAACTTGTGGTTCCAGGAGGGCTGGAATAAGACGATATTGGGGTTATTGGCAGGTAAAATGAACTTTAGTACTTGGACCATTACTGCTCCTATTATGTGGTTCCCTGCCGCGTTATTTGGAGGATTTGGAAAAAATAGTGGAAAAATATTAACCGATTATTACTATGTTGACGTGCTCGTTAAAGTAAAACCATTCCATTCTGTAAAAATTAAGGCATTACCCCCAGATAGACTCCTCCCAAACGATATCATCTCTATCCCTGTGTTAGTTCAAAGTCTGGGGAATTACAATGATACCATAAGTTTCAGAGCTAAAACTGATAACGGGTCTCTTCTTCGATTGACACAAAACAGTACAATAACACTAGAGCCCGGGGGGGAAGGGCAGTTATTTATTGGAGTCGCCAGTCCCAATAATTTCCTGGATACCGGGACTTTACATTCAATCACTCTCGAAGCATTCTCCGCTGATCAACCAAATATCACGATAGCAACACAAAATATCATTCTTGAGACACAGGGTCTTTATGTATCCGAAGAAAATGCTACCTATAGCTTTGGGGTTGGATTCCTTATCTTATGTATTTTTATTATCTTTATTTATTGGCGACGAAAAGTCTCTCAAAAAACCAGAAAAAAACCAGAGAAACCTTGGAAGATCCCTGAAGAACAACAGCATCTTGCAGAACTCAAACGAACAAATAAAAACGCATACGAACAAGAACGGCTCTTAATGGAAGATGAATACAAATCTGCATTGCTCTCGTACAAATATGATAAAAATCAATCCCGAGTAAAACCAACGAAAGAAACACCAATTAAAACCCAGTCATCTCTTTTTAATAAACTAGTAACACAATTAAAAACAGCAGTGAAACCAACAAAGAAACTAAAAGGAAAAACAAAGAAAACACTACTTGTTCCCCTGAAAAAACCTAAGGAAAAAACAATAAAAACAATCACCCCAATCGAAGACAACACGAAAGAAAAAATCCTTGCCAAGATACGAAGAGAACAAGAGAAACAAATCCGCAAATTACAGTAGCTGAGGATTTTTTTTCTTCTTAAGATACAATTGTACGATGAGAGAAACAAGTAAAAGCATACCTGAGGTCACATACAACCAGAACCCCAACCCAGGCCCCCACTGACACAACACAGGGGTGAGTTTTTCCACTCCTTGGATCGAAATATCAAGGGTGCCGTTCCCGATAAAACTCCCGACACCGACCTCCGCGAAGGCAGACATCGCACTGATAAATAGAACAAGGGAACCGAGAAGAAATGCCAGTGCCCCAACCAAGAGAAATGATTGCCACTTTTTTTTCTGTATTTTTTTTAACACAAGTACCGAAACAACAAGGAGACTGACAATGATTGTGAGGATCGGAATGATCATCATGATTGTGATAAAAACCTCTGGGAAAAACGAAAGCTCTCCTACAATAACCTGAGGAGTGGTTGTGATTGAAACAAGGTTTAAAGGAATCAGATAGAAGGTGGAAGATGTCTCAATGTCCGATGAGGAACCTTGCAGGGACCACCAGGGGGAGAAAAGCGCGATAACCAACAGACCGATCGTGAACAGTAAAAGAAAACTCAATGGTTCTTTCTTTTTAATGCTGAATGCTAATCCGAGGAAGGCCAATACACAAGCAAGGATGAGGCCGACCAGGGGGAGATTTGATTCTTGGTTCGTGATCATATCAATACTTCGTTCACCTGCGACGTTTAAGACTCTCTGACCGATGACGTCCCCATAATAGACCACTTTCACCAGATACTGACCAGGGGGGAGTGAAAAGACAGTATGCGAACCATTACTCGTTGATTCCTGGGTTTTCCCACCACGACTCACCTGAAGCGTGGCTCCACCAAGGGTCGTTCCTCGTGAGTCAAAGACCTGGAACATTACTGGGAATTCTGCGGGAAACTCTAGTGATTCATCAGGTGAAGGAATCTGAATTTCTTTTTCGATGGCAAAGGATTTATACTGAATCTGCAGGAGATAGGTCGCAGGAGGCAAATCACGGAATTGAAAGGAGTTCTGGGTGTTTTGTGTCGGGAAAATGACGGTTGGTTTCTGCATCGCGGCGCTGGCCATTCTTGGTGTCACTTCGATCTCTGGTGGCAACCCCCAGAGGTCTAGCAGTGTTACCAACCAGTCATATTGATCGAGTGTTACTGTTTTCTTTAAGGGAATCAATATCCGGTTGTATCGTAACCGTATCGACTCATTGGCAACCTCGAAGCCTTGAGAGACGATTTTCAATTGATAAGGATCCTTTCGACTACAAGGTGCGGTAAGAGATGCGACTCCGTCATCGTTGGTCGTATTCTGAGCAATAATCGCCCCATCCTGTAAAAGCATCACTTCAGCATCCCGGATGCCATTGCTTTCTTGATCAACCAGGGTGANNATAAAATTTCGTTCGTGACCAACCCGCGGGTTTTCCTTAAAAACTTTGATGACATACCGACCTGCCTCAAGCTGTTGAAAATGAACCACTTTAAAAAAAGAGACATTACGGAGATCCACCAGATGGATGATCGATTGGATTTTCTGCTTTAAAGACAATCCTTCCGGGGAGACAGATTCTTTGAACGGGAACCGACCAGCTGTACCAGAACACATCAGCTGATCATCATGATACACTTCAACATTAATGTACGGGAAATATTTTCCGGTGAGCACTGACAATGCAGACCCCAGGGGAAACGATGGCGCATCATGCACAGAGACCCTAAGAGAAAAACGATCTACAGAAGTATTTTCTTCAGAGGATTGATTATCGTCCCCTGATGGCTTCATCGGTACAAGAGCCTGGAAAATATCTGCTTCGTTCTCTGCTACTAGGTATCCACCGACAGGAGAAGAAAAAAACTCTGCATCAAATTCAGCGATAAAGCCTTTCGGGATGACCATATCTTTTCCTGTGACATTTTTTTCATAACCATTCCGAGTGCACTCAATCCCCGCGACTGCGTAGTCTAAACCAGGGAAATGCGGATAATTCGACTCGTATGCCTTTAATTGTATCCCATCCCGCTCATCCCCTCCTGCTTTGACTACAGAAGAAGACCCAAAGATTAATGCATGAACGTTGCCTATGGTTCCCTCATCAAACGAGACCCAAGGTTTTTTTCCCATATCGACATCATCTGGTGTTTGTATCAACCAAAGCACCGGATTTTCTTGTGTATATTCGGGATGTAAATCCACCTGATATTCCTCAACAGTATTTTGTTCTGAATAGAAGTGGGAAAAAGGGTAGATTTCCCCGAAGTTCAAATCCGCAATTGATTCGCTTCGTATCCCACCACACTGCAACGAGGCATACGTTCCATCGGTGTTTGACTCGGCATACACCTCGTATCCTTTCAACGTTTCATGAATCACATGGACTTGAATTCGTTCTGAGGATGTTGGACAATAATAATATTTGTAGACTGCAGTAGTCTGAAGATCGCCTCCGAGGGATCTGCTGAGTATTCTACAGGAGACCATGAGAGTCCCGTCACAGAGAATCTCTTTTGTAATTAATTTTTGACTCGTAGAATTAAATTGCCACATTTCATCCCCGTAATAATAGGAGTACTCAAACGATGCGATCGCTTCCCCGTTTTTTGGCATCACCTCTGTTGAACCTTCCTGAAGCTTTGTCACATATTGTGAAGTGGAGTACCAAAGGAATTGACCTTCTTGTGCTACGACATAGCGTATAGTATCTTGTTGCGATATTTTATAAAAATGGGATTCTAGAGGATATCCTGGTATCGGTTCATAGAAATAGGAGGAATCCGCAATTGAGACATGATCAGGGTAATCTGGAGAAGTGGTTGGTGATTCATCGTAATAGACATAATATCGCTCGGTTCCGTCAGTCTGCGGAGGAATCAGAAACACAAGATTACAGGAGGTGATATGGACCTCATCCGAGTACATCATATTATAGAGCTGGGATTCAAGTTCAATGTCATCATCTTTGTTTTGGAAGATTACCCGAACAGATTGATCTGTTTCGTTTTTCGCCCAACAGGTGGAATCAAATCGAATCGTGGTATCGACAGGCTGGTTGGCTGCAGATTCCTTGCTGGTGATAGAATCAAGGAGAATTTCCTGGCGAAAGGACCATGCATCATTCCACCACCCGTCCTGCGCTGCAACCACGTGGGGAGGCAGTAGGGAGAGAAGAAAAATCCCTAGAAGGAATGAAACATGAATCGTCCTAGTCTTCATAACGAGGAACAAACCCCCACTTTTTTAAAATATTTCTCTACAGATAATTATCATCTTGTATTATATTATTCTTTTTACGAGCAAAAAAATACAGGAAAATTAGAAGATTTCACCTTTTTTTATCACGGTTTCAACTAAATTTACTCCGAAATGATAGGGGAGGAACTGATGACTTGGACAATCAAGGATAAGCAGATCCGCTTGTTTTCCTTTCTCAAGGCTGCCGACTCTGTTATTTACTCCAATCGCACATGCAGCGTTAAACGTCGCTGCGGTGATTGCTTCTGCAGGGGTCATCTTCATATTCAGACACGCAAGCTGTATGATTAATTGCATATTTTCGGTCCAACAATTCGGGTTTAAATCAGTTCCCAACGCAACAGGAACACCTAAGCCAATGATCTTCCGTGCTGGTGCATAGCGTTGCATCATCATACAAAAAGGAGTCCCCGGAAGAAGTACCCCTGTCACATGATTTCTGGCCATCGCCTGTAAACCAGCTTCAGAAGACCGTAGCAAATGATCAGCACTGATCGCACCAACCTCGGCAGCTAAGGTTGCTCCCCCAGTATTGACTATCTCGTCAGCATGAATCTTCGGAACAAGACCATACTGCTTGCCGGCCTCAAGGATTTTCCTTGTCTGTTCAACGGTAAAAACTCCTTTTTCACAGAACACATCGCAGAACCGTGCGAGACCCTTGGTTTTCGGCAGCATCTCATGAAGGATGGTTTGAACGTAATCGTCTCCATCCATTTGTTCTGGAATCGCATGCGCGCCCAGGAACGTCGAAACAAGCTCCATTGGATGAGATCCTTGTAGTTTTTTCTGAACCTTCAACAGCTTTAGTTCATTTTCAACATCAAGTCCATACCCGGTTTTCGCCTCGCATGAGGTGGTACCATGTCGAAGCATTGTATCAAGACGTTTCTTGCTTTGTACCAGCAGTTGCGTTGGAGAGGCTTTCCGTGTCTTTTCCACGGTATAGAAAATCCCTCCACCACGCCGGAGGATCTCCATATACGGAACACCAGCGAGCTTCAAGTCCAACTCAAACTCACGCGACCCTGCAAACACCACATGGGTATGAGGATCCACAAATCCAGGCATAACAAGTTTCCCAGCAGCATCTAGAGTGGTTTCCGGCTTGTAGCGAAGATTCCTTCCAACATCAACAATCTGACCATCTTTTATGGCAAGAGACCCGTTTTTTATGATACCAAGGTTCTTCATCTGTTCTCGTATCCGTGGTTTTTTTGGGCCTTTTAACGTGAGCAGTTCACTTGCATGGGTGATAAGCAGATCAACGGATTCCATAGGATGTTCCCAAATGGTTAAATGAAGGACTCTTGATTAAGGTTTACGGTGACCACCTATGGCACGGCTCATTGAATGTGTTCCAAATTTCAGTGAAGGAAAAAATAAACACACGATCGACACGATTCATGCATTAATACAGAATCATCCAGAAGTCACATTGCTAGATTTTAGCCCTGATTCAGATCATAACCGAACCGATGTCACCTTGATTGGTTCTCCTGAAGCAATCAAGGTAGTTGTGTTAGAAATCGCTCTGAAATGCGTTGAACTCATCGACATGAATAAACACAAGGGGGAGCACCCGCGCATGGGAGCAATCGACGTCGTCCCGTTCATCCCAATCGCGGAGGTTGGTATGAGCGAATGTGTCCAGCTTGCCAATGACTTTGCAAAGGAATTCTCACAGAAAACCAATGTCCCCTGTTACCTGTACGAAGAGGCAGCGAAACGAGAAGACCGACGAAACCTTGCTGATGTACGACGAGGGGAATACGAAGGACTTAAAGCCGAGATAGGGAAAAACCCTGAGAAAGTACCTGACTATGGCCCAAATAAGATGCATCCAACCGCTGGAGCGACCGCTGTCGGAGCACGCTTTTTCCTTATCGCATTCAACGTCAATCTCGGTACAACGAACATAAAGATCGCAGATGAGATAGCAAAAATAGTACGTCATAGTAGTGGTGGATTCCGATACGTGAAAGCAAAAGGATTTGAGATCAAAGAAAAAGGCATCGTTCAGGTCTCCATGAATCTGACGAACTATCAAAAAACATCGATCTATCGTGTGTTTGAGACCATAAAAAACGAAGCAGAGCGGTTCGGAGTTCCAGTCATCGGTAGCGAGATCGTCGGGTTACTGCCGTTAGAAGCATTGGTTGATAGCATAAATCATTACCTCCGTCTTGAGAAATTCACTGTAGACCAGGTGTTAGAAAAACGATTGTTAGAGATAAAGAAGTGATCCCCATGACAAAACTCGTAAAACAGAATATAAAAATGTTCCTTGATGAGGTCGCTTCAAGCAGCCCGGCACCAGGGGGCGGCAGTGTTGCTGCGTTATCAGGGGCTCTAGGGGCTGCGTTATCGTCAATGGTGTGTAACCTCACAAGAGGAAAACAAGGCTATGAAAAAGTACAGGACGAGATACATGGGATCCTTGAGAAAAGCGAAGAACTCAGAAAGGACCTCACGGATCTTATTGATAAGGATACCGATGCGTTTAATGAAGTCATGAAAGCATTAAAAATGCCAAAAGAGACAGAGGATCAAAAGGAGCAGAGAAGAAACGCTATGCAAACCGCTTTTAAACAAGCAGCTGAAGTACCTTTGGAGACCGCACGAAAATGTGTTGAGATTCTTGATGTCGCACACATCGTCGCAGTAAAGGGAAACAAAAGTTCGATCAGTGATGCTGCAGTTTCAGCCTTGATGGCACAGACCGGGGTGCAGGCCGCGATGTTGAATGTCCGTATTAATCTGAGATCTATAAAGGACACCGACTATGTTGCTCAGGTTTCGACCGAGCTGCATGAATTACTGCAAAACGCGATGCAAAAATCGTCTGAAATCCTTGGTATCGTCGAAAAAAACCTATAATACAGCTAGGATGAGCTGCGATGGCGACCTCACCAAAGAATCTCTATAAGCTTTTATTAGATACTTTTGGGCATCAATACTGGTGGCCTGTCGATTGGAAGTACCATCAGAGACAACACAGCGACCCTCGTTTTGAAATCATCATAGGAGCAATTCTTACTCAGAATACAGCCTGGACGAACGTTGAAAAAGCACTTGAAAATCTCAAGAAACAAAACATCTTGACCATCCCTGCTATGATCCATGCAGAGGAAAAAAACCTCAAAACCATGATACAACCCTCCGGGTTCTTCAACCAAAAGGCACAGCGTCTGAAGCTCTTCGCATCATATCTTGAAAAAAAATACGGCGGGGATCTGCAGAGGTTTTTCTCACGAGATACATCTGAAATCCGTCATGAGTTATTATCCATGCCAGGAATCGGCCCTGAAACAGCGGATTCGATTCTTTTGTATTCCGGGGATCATCTCGTTTTTGTGGTTGATGCGTATACAAAAAGGATTTGCCACCGGTTCCCGTTCCCTGTATTGAGTAATTCGTATGATGACATTCAACAATTTTTCGAAAACAATCTTTCATCAACAATCCCTGAAAAAGGACGAATACCCGCCTACAAAGAATTTCATGCGCTCCTCGTGGAACTAGCAAAACAGTACTGTTGGAAGAAAAAACCAAACTGCAGCATCTGTCCCCTAAACCATCTATGCGAGAAGCTGCTCTAATTTACTGCGTAAAACCTCAGCAGGGATGTCTGGAAGCGAGATAAACTGCGAGTTCCCCACCTGGCCGGGCCCTGAAGGCTTTACCCTGATGAACCCTGCGAGCTCGATTTCTTTGAGATAACCCCAAAACATCGTATGCGCCCGTGCGTCCTCAGAATACTCCTCACAGGTAATCGCATAGGTTTTCTCCACCTCCCCTGTGTTTGCATACGCTGCCTCCTCCTTTTGTAATCGTTTGGCGATTGAGAGTAACGTAAGTAATTGATGCTTCCCTAGATTCTTTAGTTTTGTTTCAGTAACAACCGAGTAAGTTTCTGCTTTTGCGACACGGACATGTTCAGGTATCACCTGTTTTACGTGTTTCTCATCAGCGTACATGCCTGCCTTCCACAGGAGTTCTATGGAAAATCGCGCGTCTCCATATTCACTGGCGATATCAGCGATGAGGTCGATACTCTCAGCACGGACGGTGTTTGCATGGAATGCAAGCCGCACTCGTTGTTGTATGATATCATACAACTCATCACGGGTATATTTCTCCAAGACGATGTTGTTGCTGCGTTTAAACGTGCTGAGCGCTGCTGCTTCCAGCTCGGTGAAAACATCCTTTTGCGAAATCATGATAACAGAGACGGAATTCCCTGTTTTTGTGGTCTCATCATTGAACCTGGTGAGATCGTAAATCAGATTCGATTTTCCTTTTTTTACCAACGCATCAACCTCATCAAGCACAAGAAGGAGTTGCGATTCTTTCCGCTGGAGGTGCGTACGAAGAACTTGCAACATTTCCTGCACCGAAAAACCTCGGTCAGGGAACCGTGCATCAAAATGATTCAAGATACCAAGGAGGACCATCGCATCAGTGGATCGTTTCCGACAATTGATATGAACGTATTCGAGTATCTTGCCTTGTTTTCGTGCGATTTGAACAAGCGACTGACAGAAATATTTCGTCATCGCTGTTTTACCGGTTCCGACAGGCCCCCGGATAAGCGCATTTTGTGCGATATTGACAAAAACAGGTTTGAACATCTGAGCAAGTTTTTTCAGTTGTTCGGTTCTATGGGGTAGCTCGGTTGGGATGTAATCAAAATCAAGCGCATGCAGATCCTTAATGACAGACGATGAGAACAACTCATCTTCAATAATACTACCCATAGCACAGGGTAATGCCTGCTGTTAATAAAACTTTATCTCCTTATATGGATAAAGATTATACACCAGTATGACATTGTGATTTCTTACCATGGGAAATGAAAATTCAGTAGAAAAATCAATGGAATTTCTCAAAAGCACGTTTCAGACCTATTATGAATCGAATAAGATAGAGCTTCCGGATCGTTTTGGACGTAGGGAATTTGCTTTCCTCCTTTTTGGTGGAAAAGGGATGGTCCGACACCTGGGTTTTGAGAAACGAGAGATGATTTGGAATTTCCTTGAGGAACGAGCTCCTCAGCATGCGTATTATTCATCGGCGTATTATCAGCACCCGGATGCAGCGAAAATGCCTGACAAACTATGGATGGGTGCTGAATTAATCTTCGATTTGGATTCTGATCACCTGCCAAACGCGGAAAAAATGGGGTATGTCGAATCGCTTGTTGAAGTGAAAAAAGAATTTGTTAAATTGATCCATGAGTTTTTACTTGGTGATTTTGGGTTTAAAGAAAAACATATGGAACTTTATTTCAGTGGAGGAAGAGGATATCATTGTCATGTGAAGGACCCTGCGATTTTTGATTTAGATAGTAACGAACGACGAGAGATTGTTGATTATATCACGGGTCGTGACCTGCAGGATACTCTTATGTTTCATGAGCAGGTAACCAGTAGAAAAAGCTATGGGCCTTTTTCGTTTGCTGGTGGAAAAAGTCTCAAGATGCCGACGCCGGATCAGGATGGGTGGAAAGGCAGGATTAGTCGGGGGATCATTGAACTAGTCAATGAAATCAAAAAAAGTGAGAATCCTGAGAAAAAATTAGAGGAATATGGGGTCAGTGCGCATGATGCGGAACGACTTGTTCAGGAGCTTTCAGAGGAACGGATGAGACGGATTAAAGACGGGTTGCTTGATCAGTCAAAGACCATCCGGAAGTTTTTTTTAAATAGTGCGTTACGAAAAACAGCGGTTTCTCTCAGTGCTGGTGAGACCGATGAGCCGGTCACCTGTGATGTGAAACGACTCATCCGTTTGCCATCATCACTGCATGGGAAGACTGGGTTTAAGGTCGTGAAAATCGAAGTGAATGATTTAAAAGACTTTGACCCTCTCCAAGATGCAGTCGTTTTACCAGATGACCCAGTGCAGATTCTTGTACAAAAAGAGGTTTCTATCGACATGAAGAATCAGAGCTATCATGTAGAAGAAGGAGCTCAAGAGGTCCCAACCTACCTGGCGGTCTTTCTCATAGGACGAAAAGCAGCAACCCCCCTGTAGATCTTTTATTTCTTTTATGTGTAAACACGTCCCAATCTGTATAAAAAAGGGATGTGTTTAAACGAATCGGATGGCTTCCAGGTTGAAGGGTGCTGCGGTGTTCATGTTCAGTCGTTTATGGATGGTTGATGACAGATCCACGCATTTTGATTCTTCACCATGCCCAAACACGACCCGTTCAGGACGTGGCGACATGTTGTTAATGAACCCGACAAGTTGCCGCCGGTCGCTATGCCCAGAGAAACCATCACAGGTCTCCACGTTCATCTCAACTGGCAGGCTGACGATGTTGCCTCCTACATTCATAGGGATTTCCTTTGCACCACGTTGAATCCGTCTGCCAATGGTTCCCTCTGCTTGATACCCGACGAACACCAGAGTGTTTTTAGCTTCTCCACACCAGTGTTTAAAGTACTCCATGACCGGGCCGCCGTTCATCATACCACTCGTCGCAAGCACCACACAAGGGTCTTTCGCCCCAAGTATCTTTTCCCGCATATCACCGCTATCGACGCGTTTGAAAATCTCAGAGAGCAAGGGATTATCCCCCTGCTGGAATATCTGGGTCCTGAGCTTGTTGTTCAAATACTCTGGGTACGCAGTATGAATCGCGGTCGCTTCCCAGATCATCCCATCAAGATAAACGGGGACTTCCGGGATTTCTTTCATCTTTACAAGATTCTCCAGGACTATCATGACCTCCTGGCTTCGCCCGACAGCAAACACAGGAACAAGGACCTTTCCTTTTTTCTTCATCGAAGTACGTATGATATCTTTCAACCGGTCTGTCGCCTCTTTCCTGCTCGGCTGGAAGTCGTCATGTCCCCCATAGGTTGATTCAATGACAAGGGCTTCTGCACGAGGGAAATGGTTGATAGCTGGGTTGAACAACCAGGTGCGTTCAAACTTAATATCGCCGGAGAACGCAATGTTGTATAACCCATCACCGATATGGAAATGACAGATAGAGGAACCAAGGATGTGACCCGCGTTATGGAACGTGAGTCGGATATCTGGGGTGATATCGGTTGTATCCCCATACCCCATGACGATGCAATGTTTAATCACATTGCGGATATTCTCAGAGGAGTATGGAACCTTTTTTGCATCTGCCGCCGCTACCTTGATGTAATCCATCTGAAGCAGAGTCATCAGGTCTCGTGTCGGTGGCGTGCAATAGATGGGACCATCATATCCGTATTTGTACAGGATTGGGACAAGCCCACAATGGTCAAGATGGGCATGGGTAATGACCACAGCATCGATTTGCTCTAAAGGGAGGACCTCAGGCATATGAATATACGGTGATCCGTTGTTCTCCGATGAAACATCAATACCACAGTCGATCAATACTTTGCTATCCTGGGTATGTAACATCGAACAGGACCGACCGACCTCGCGGAATCCGCCAAGCGCGATCATACGGATGTATTTTTCTCCTGTTGAACCGCCACGATGAATCTTCCGACCGATTTTCCTAAGAATATCTTTTCGTTCATCGCTCATCGAGCGGAGGTACCCGCGTATCTCCTGCACGGTTTTTGATTGAATCGGTGGTGCTCGCACGATACTGGGCGCCCAGTTAATTTTTTTGCGTATCTCGTTTAAGAGTTGGCCTTCGCGCCCGATCGCAGCACCGGGTTTTAACGCCTCAATGGTGACCTCGCCGACATCAGGTTGAAAATAGATATTTGTTATCTCTGCTTCTTTTGGGATAATCAGTCGGATTTTCTTTTCCGCAATATCAATATCAGTAAGAACCGAAGGATCAGGACGAACCACAATACGTTTCTGCAGACTTTTTGCCATGTTCTTTACTAAATCCTTATTATTGGCAAATTTATCTGGTGTCTTTGTGTAAATAACCAGAAGTGCGCCTTCGAATTCTACATCGGAGATGTCAACACTTGCTGGTATGGAACTTCGTATCTTGCCTCGTATATCTGCTAAAACATCATCAACGGTCATAATCTACCCTTTTTAACGCTTGTAAAATGAACTTTGAACACTTCTTTATCTGATAACTATCCTTTGAGAATACGGATTATTACTTCCCCATCTTCTGCAAACGTTTTTTAATTTCATCATCAGATATCATTTTGAATTCTTTCTCATTAATCACTGCCACATCAACTCCATTTCCTGAAGCAGAGTCTCGACCCATCGCAGCAGTAACCGCTCGTAACGCAAGATCGATACCCTCATTGACAGTCATATCATCGTGGAACGAGTCCTCCAAAACACCGAACGCATACGGTGACCCAGAACCACCAGCCGTATATTTATCAGGAATAGAACCACCGGCAGCATCCAATGAATAGACATGTCCTCCTGAAGAATCCCATCCGCCGAGAATCAACTGGACATAGTAGGGATAGAATTTCCGTTGGTTCAAGATATTGGACATGAGCGTCGCTGCACTTTGCACGGACATTTCGACGTCTCGTTTTAAACTATATAACTTTGTTTCTGCACCTAGATACCGGGATAAGACCTGCAGGTCACCGACAAGCCCTGCGGTCGCAAGGGCAAGATGATTATCGATTTGATACAGTTTTTTTGTCGCTTTATGGGCAATGAGGGTCCCCATCGTCGCTCTTCGTTCTGTTGCTATCACAACACCGTCTTTACATACCATACCAAGAATTGTGGTACCAGTTTTCGTTAACTCTTCTGTCATAAACTACTCTCCAGTAAACACCAGAAAAACACTAGGTAATGAATCATATATCTTTTATATATACTTTGTGGAGTGTAAATATGAGGAGATCTATAAATCATGATCTCCTCTTTTTCGTTTAGATAATCGATAATTGTTTTCCGAGTTTCTCGAATTTATCTAATGCGAAATCTAAATCCTTCTTTGTGAGACCCGCGTTCATCATGGTCCGAATGCGGGCTTTATCCCGTGCGACCATTGGGAACACGATTGGGAGTGCAAAGACACCTTCATCGTAGAGTTTATTGCTGAGTTCTTTTGCTTTTCCAGCGTCCCCAACGATGACTGGTGTAATAGGTGTTTCACTTTCCCCAGTGTTGAAACCAAAGGATTTCAATTCTTTCTTGAAATAATTTGTATTATCCCAGAGTCTTTTAACATGTTCGGGTTCTGTTTCAAGCACATCGATAGCAGCAAGCTGAGCACCTGATACTGCTGGTGGATGTGATCCCGAGAGTAACCAGGTCCGCGATTTGTTGTACGCAAAGTTCACCAAGTCTTGACTGCCGGCAATCAGACCACCGACCACACCAAATGCCTTACTGAACGTTCCCATCTCGACATCGATTTTTCCCTCAATGTGGAAATGTGCACCAATCCCACGTCCATCTTCCCCGATGACTCCTTCTCCGTGTGCATCATCGACATAGGTCATCGCTCCGAACTCATTGGCAAGTTTCACGATCTTATCCATTGGGGCGATGTCTCCATCCATACTAAAGACACCATCAGAAATGATGAGGATACGACGATATTTCTTATCCGCATCTTTCAACACTCGTTCAAGGTCACTCATGTCACGATGTTTGAAGATCGCTCGGTCCGCTTTGGTCAGCCGGACGCCATCAATGATACTTCCATGGTTTAACTCATCGCTAATGACTACATCACCTTCTCCAACAAGTTGTGGAATCAAGCCAGAATTTACAGCAAAACCGGTTTGGTAAATCAGAGCAGATTCGGTTCTTTTAAATTTCGCGAGCCGTTTTTCAACTTCGGTATGGATTTTCAGGGTTCCTGCAATCCCACGAACAGAACCAGACCCAGCACCATATTTATTCGCTGCATCAATCGCTCCTTTTATGAGTCGGGGATGGTTACTGAGGTTCAGATAGTTATTCGAACAGAGCATGATTACTTCTTTGCCGTTGACAATCGAATGAGGTTTTGATCCGCTCTCAAGAATTCGGATGTTCCACTCCAAATGGTTTCTTACTAATTCATCAAATTCGTCTTTTAAAAATTTGTTTGCGTTTCTTTTTGTAATTTGTGTCATCATGGTACCTCCAAGAATGATTCGTCCCCCTAGGGCGGTCAGGAAATAAGATTCGGATATTAAAAGTTGTTGGTTTGTAGCCTCACGACTCTGCTGAGGCGGTATCCGATAACCACCATGAGATACCCCTGGGTCGCGAACCGATGGTCGAGTCGTTTATCTCCGGTGTCTACTCGTAGGATAGGCGTATGGATTAGCTTCGAGGGAGTTGAGACAACTATGATGTTTTCCAGCCCTATTTTGTTGATGACCTCAGGGCTGAGTTGAAGGTTCCCGCGACCAAGGATAAAACCCTGAGCGCCAATGGGGCTAAGAAGAATTTTTACTTTAGGATATTTTTTTAGAAGCTGTAGAATTTTTTCTTCGTTTACATCCTTTGCCAGGAGTTTTTTTTGGTAGACCGCATCAATCCCTAACAGTGTGTGTTCAATGTTGAGCTTCTTCGCGATATGGTCTATTGTGCCACCTGTACAAAATAAGAACATCCAATCTGTATATTTTTCTAGTTCGTCTTTGACATGGTCAGCTAGCTCGTCTTTTACTTCATCATCTGAGACGGATTCAAAAAGAGACTTTCCCACCTGTATGTAGGTTGGTTCGATGATTCCTTTTGCGATGCCATACAGGCGAACCTTCCATTCTCCTTTGCGGTAGAGCGCCTCATCAAGGTCCATGATTTCAGCATCGCCAACCGTGAGTCGTTTATTGGTGAACTCCAGCAGCATCTTCGCGGTCGCAGTGGTGGTGATCCCAAAAACACCGGAGTGCATTTTGACACCAGAGGGTATGCCGAGAAGCGGTATTTTTTTATCGAGAACTGTGAAGATATCCCGAGCGGTCCCATCGCCGCCACAGAAGAGGAGCAAATCCGGGGAAGTCTCAAGGATTTTTTTACACGCATTCTTGGTATCATCTGCTGAGGTTGTAGATTCAGATGGCGCATAGATGATCTGTTTGTTCGTTATTCCGACGGTCTCCAGCTCATTGTTCCCCATGTCCCCGTCGCAGGTCACCCAGAGAATATCTGCGTGGTTCACAGGGAACGTGCAAAACTGCTGGAGCATCTCTTCGGCTTTCTGTCGAGCGATGGGGTGCGCTCCGAGTTTGACTGCTTCGTCTAGGACATCATCTGTCCCTTTGAGTCCGACTCGGCCGCCCATCCCAGCAATGGGGTTTACAAGAAAACCAATTTTTACGCTCATTTCATGAAAGAAGGATTGTTGTCAATAGGAATAGGATTTAAAAATTGATTGGTTAGAACCAGTGACTTTTTCATTTTGAGATTTTACCACGATGTATTTATATAGTTTGAATGAGAGAATAGAAGCGTGGTGAGGAAGGGCGACGTTCGGCGGGGTCTTGTCTTCCCGATCTGCGCTCTTGTCTTCCGGTGACGCTGCTGTCGCGTGTCTGCGTTGCGTCGGTCTGGCGCGCTGGTGCGTGCTTCGTTTCCCCTCCTTCCTTACCGTTTGGGATGGTGAGGTTCTTTTTTCTAACCTTGATGCATGTGTGATTAGATAGCCTTAAGATCGATTGATCCATGGGAATAGGTTTTTAGAAATGTTTTTGCGTCAACGCTGTAGAGTTGTGAGTCACACATCAAGAAATATTCAGAGCATGCAACACTTTGTAATTCATTGATGACTTCTTTGGTAACGGCCGAGGTGAAATGGAAGTCTTCCGAAAGGAAAAGGTCGACGCCGTTCTTTAGATTGGCGACAAGTATGGTACAATCATTAATCACATGCTTTGCATCAATTCCGTGGTTTTGCATTGAACGAAGACATGCATTGCCTAAGGCATCAGAGAGAAGTTTGTTCTTAAAATCAATAATGGTCGCATGAGCATGTGTCCAGCGTTTTATTGCTTTCTTATAGGTAGACTCGGTGATACGCCCCCAGATTTTTAACTGCTCAAGCTCAGAGGCTACCGTTGCAGTCACAAAACTTGGAATATGGTCACGTGCAACTGCTTTAATAACCAGGTCGATGGATGAATCATCCTTCACCAAGAATGAGGTGTCAAACGATACGCTTCGAATCTGAAATGGTCCAACCATGTGTTCCCTCGGGTGATCTAATGAACGAGTATCGTTGTTTTTCTTTAAAAGATTTATCGGACCGAAAGGAGCTAAGGTTTTCACTCCTCTGTTGAAAATCTTAACAAACACCCGTTTTGATAGTCTAACGAATCGTCAGTAGTAAATATTCTTCAACCGGTTTCTTCCTGTGGGTGTGTATATTCATATTCTGTGAGTGCGAAGCCCCAGTGGTTCTCAATTTTCTTTTTTATCGAATCGGTGAAGGTGTAGCTGTCCATGTGAATTGCTTTCTGCGTCGCAAGATATGCTTTCAAGGAAGGCTCAATGTCTGCATATCTATCGAGGTTGAATTTCTTATACAGGGTACTGACGGTTCTCAGGGGTTGATTGATGAAGCTTTCGTACCGCACTTCCAGGAGGTTCTCCGCAGGGATACGGGATTTGTCTTGGAGGTATTTTTTAGTCATATGTGTAAATAAGGTCATCATGTGGTCTTCAACGTCCTTCAGAGGTGGTGGGGTTTGCACGCAGTACAACGGGATGACCTTGCGCATGAACTTCAGCATGGACATGTAGAGATCATAGGGGTTACGGTACATGTAGATGAATTTCGCATCAGGGAACATCTCCAGTAGTTGAGGGATCTTCCCTGTGTTATCCTGGTTCTTCAGGATCAGCTGTTTCCCATGATGGAACATGGTGATTTTTTTCAAAAGGAAAAGGTAGGTATTCTTCCAGTCTTCGATGGTCTGCGGGGAGGCGTTCTTAAAATCGATGTAGTTGTTGTAATGTTCCATGTTCTGTGGGAAGCACCAGCCATGGTAGTACGAGTACGGGGAGAGCGCGCCAAGGGCGTAGATATCTTCTTGCGGGAGGTCTGCACCAAGATCTCCGTCGTCCATCGGTCGTTTCTTTGGGAGACTTGCGACAACGATTGGTTTGAAGAGTTTTTCGCCGCTGATGAAGATAGAAGGAATCAGTGTCTGGTAGGTCGTAAAGAACCCGAACTGTTGGTCTCGCGTCAGGATGTTATGCATGAGTGTCGTTCCGCAACGCCAGTGACCAATGATGAAGATCGGGTCTTTCATAATCGGTGTTTCTTCGGTGGGTTTGTCATATTTAACGCGTTCTCTGATGTAGAAAGGACTCATGATTGTGCTGAGGGCTATACTGTAGGCGAATCGCGCGGCGTACCGAGGACTGATGCGAAAGCGGTTCTGCGCAAGCATTCGAAAGAGGTTGGGGAGGGTGTATCCTGCTAAGGGTGTGTAGGTGACTACTGAATTGTTAGTAAGGTCAAAATCCATAGTGAGATATAAAATCATCTTATGTATATAAAATATGCTGTTGGTATAATCGACAAACGCCGTTTGATTGGTAAATGGGAGATGCGGTGTTTCTCATTGGTTTTTGTTCTTGGCTTCAATGGAAACTCTCCTGAAGAAAGGAACGGACCTATGGGGATTCGAACCCCAGTATCCGGCTCCGAAGGCCGGAAGGATATCCAGGCTACCTCATAGGCCCATAACGAAGAATGGAATAATACATGTACTATAAAACTTAGATTGATTCCTCATCATCAGAAAGACCATCAAGAAAATCAAAAAAACAAAAAAAAAGAAAAAAAGCTATGGAAAGCTTTCTAGGTTTATTTACCGCACAAAGTCGATGTTTCCGACTTTAGGGTTGTTCATGACTTTTCGTATTGGGATCGTCGGTGCAGTAGGATTTGTGCGTCGTTCGGGTCGTGAGCTTAACAGATTCGGTGATTGAACACCAGTCATGATTGCCATCACTCTGCATTTCCCTTCAAACCCAGGATCAACACGTGCTCCAAGAATAACATTGGAGTAACAATCCATATCCTCGGTGAGCGCTTTTGCGACATCTTGAACATATTTCAGGCTCATGTTCGGACCGCCAGTGATATGAACAAGTGCACTATGGGCACCATGATAGTCGACGTTAAGGAGCGGGTGATTCAACGCTTCTTTTACAATGGTATCGACTCCAGCATCCTCATCTGCTTCGCCCCAGAGCATAACAGAGAGCCCACCAGAATCCATAACCGCTTTCATGTCAGCGAAATCCAGATTAATCAATGAAGGTACTGAAATGGTTTCAGAGATTCCTTTCACAGTTTCTGCTACCAATTGATCCATCACGGAAAACGCTTGGTTGATCGGGAGGTTTGGTACAAATTCAAGCAATCGGTTATTGTCCAGAACAACGGTGCTATCCGCGGTGACTCGAAGTTTGTCAAGGCCTTCATCAGCCTTTACTAACCGAGCTCGCTCTACATTGAACGGAGTGGAAACCATACAGGTAACAATTGC
>DAYE01000044.1 GCA_002506745.1 Euryarchaeota archaeon UBA33 | reverse complement strand
AGGTATCTCTTTAAACAAATAAACATTTCTTGGTGGCAGGTAGGCGATGAGAATCGGGATACTCAGCGGGCATCATATGCTTGATTTGATGAAAAACCCAGAGGACATCAAGGTGCATACTCCCTATGGGGACATCGTCTTACGCGTGTCAACGCTTGGGAAACATGAGGTCTTCTTTGTTCAACGGCATGGGGAGTTCGCGAATCTGCCACCTCACCGGGTGAATCATCTCGGGAACATCCATGCGTTGGCTGTGAGTCACGTCTCCAACGTTTTTTCGGTCGGGACAGTCGGGTCTATGCAGAAGACGATACGGCCTGGTGATTTTGTGATCCCCCACGATTTCATCGATGCGACCAAATCCAGACCGGTGACGTTCTTTGACGACCAACGGGTCCATGTGGACATGACCGAGCCGTTCTGCCCTTCCCTTCGGGAGCTTATGGTAAAAACCTGTCGGAACCTTAAGGATGTCACTGTTCAGGACCACGGGGTGTACCTTGTCACCGAAGGGCCTCGGTTGGAGACCGCCGCCGAGATACGGTTGTACTCCAAGGTCGCAGACATCGTAGGGATGACGCTTGCCCCTGAGGTGATCCTAGCGCGGGAGAAAGGCATGTGTTTTGCTTCCCTCTGCCTGGTCTGCAACATGGCCGCTGGTCTGCAGCAGCGACTAAAAGCTAATGAGATCACAGCCATTTACAAGAAGAAAGAACCGTTAATCTCAAATATCCTCCGGCTTACGATCCAATCTCTGGATGAGAAACAACCCTGTCCCTGCCCCAGTGACATCTCCAAGGCAACATTATGAGACAGTACGAGCTCATCGAACATACCGCTGATGTCGGCCTAAAAGCATATGGGAAGACCATCGCAGAAGCCTTCGAGCATGCTGCAGAGGGGATGTTTGACATCATCACTGATGAATCAACGATCGATCCTATTGGTCAATATGATATCCAATTGGAGGCGCCTGATCTTGAGCAGTTATTGGTCGATTGGCTCTCGAAATTGCTTTTTTTGAATGACGCCCAAGACCTTGTGTTCGGGAAGTTCCAGGTAAAACTCACTGAGAATCGACTTTCCGCTTCTGTCTTTGGTGAGAAATATGATACCAAGAAGCATCGGATGGGTGTTGAAATCAAAGCAGTCACGTACCATATGCTTAAGGTGAACGAGAAAAATCCTATCTTTGTACAGGTATTGTTTGACATTTAAAAAAAATTCTTGCGGGTGCGAATAGTTTCACTGACCTGTTGTCTTTATTTAAATACTTAGAAGACGGTGCACCATGTAGTAGGAAGCATCTACCGGACGGGACGCCTTCCTAGTTGAAGTGTTTTTTTGCCGGATCCCACCGTCCGGTCTCCTCACCAATGTGTCATACGAATCCTTATATGGGGGGTGTTTATACCGAGGAAATACAGAAAGGTGAAATCATGAGTAAAGAGAAGATTTCTGAGGACATGACCATTAAGGAAGTCATTGATAATTACCCAGAGACCGCGATGGTGTTCATGAAATACAATGTCGGTTGCATCGGTTGTCTTGCCGCGTCGTTTGAGAAAGTCAAGGACATCGCAACAGTTCATGGCATTGACATCAAGGCATTGGTGAAGGATTTAAATATAGCAGTCCAGAAAAAATAAAAATATTCAGATACTCAAGGGTACCTGTTCCCTTATTTTTTTCCCGTTTTCCCTGTGTTTTTCTTCGGTGATTTCTTTTCAAGCTCCCCGAGGAACACGCGTAAAAGGCTTGGATACTTACTGGGTATTTTGCCGCGCCCGTACCCTATGTGAGTGATTTTCATCGAGGGCATCTCACCAAATTGGGATGCAAGGGTCGTAATGACTGCTGCACCGGTCGGGGTGACGGTCTCCTGGTTCCGCTCAACAGTATACACAGGGATTCCTTTCAGAAGCTCAACGGTAGCAGGGGCAGGCAACGGAAGCAGCCCATGTTCACAGGACACAAACCCATGACCAAGAGGCAGGGGAGAACAGATAATCGTATCGATGCTAAGGAGTGTAACCCCGATGACGGAGCCGACGATGTCAACAATGGAATCAACCGCGCCAACCTCATGAAAATGCACCTCCTCGATATCCACGTTATGAATCCTTGCTTCAGCTTTTCCAAGGTTATAAAAGATGTTTTGACTCAGGTTCTTCACCTGCGGTTTTAATGAACTGCGATTGATGATATCATTGATATCTGAGAGACTCCGATGATGCTGATCCTCGGTGACGATGACAGTGACATCTGTCGCAGTGATATGGTTGCTCTCGATTTTTTTTACTTTCATGTCGTATCCGGTGAGCGGGAGTTTTTTCAACTCTTTTTTTAACACGGTCTCGTCAACACCCAGATCTAGAAGAGCACCCAGGATCATGTCTCCTGCGATGCCTGAGAAACAATCAAAATACGCTATTGTCATGATTCTTCACCTGTTGATGAGGCTAGCGAAATATCCGGCGCCAAACCCGTTATCAATGTTCACTACCGCAACGCCTTCCGCGCAGCAGTTCAACATGGTCAGCAATGGTGCGATGCCTTGGAAGCTAGCCCCGTACCCGACGCTGGTTGGGACCGCGATGACCGGTTTTGAGGCAAGACCACCAACAATACTGGCAAGGGCACCCTCCATCCCAGCGATCACGATGATGACGTTAGCATGAAAAATCTTCTCTTTGATATCGAACAGGCGGTGGACGCCCGCGACACCCACATCGTAGACCTTCTCCACCTTGTTTCCCATAAGCTCCGCGGTGACGATCGCTTCCTCTGCGACAGGGATATCAGAGGTTCCTGCGGTGAGAACAAGAATAGTTCCTTTCTTTTTTTTTGGTGTGTAACGCTGGATGACAACTGTTTTTGCTGATTCATTGTAGGTCGACTCAGCATATGTTTTTTTTATGGAGGCGTAGACGTTTTTGTTAGCCTTTGTCAGTAGGATGTTTTGGTCTTTTGGGAGTTTTTGGAGAATCTGTGAAATCTGAGCAATGGTTTTTCCCTGACAGAAGATTGTCTCAGGGAATCCTTTGCGGATCTCCCGATGGGTATCGAGCTTGGCGAATCCCAAATCTTCATAGGGCAAGTTTTTGATTTTCTGCAGGACTGTGGAAAGATCCACTTTTCCCGCTTTGTAGTCTTGTAAGAGTTTTTTCATTTGTCAAGCACCTCGTTTAAACTCCCGGTCCGGTATCCTTCAAGGTCAAGGGTGATGTAGGTAAATCCGAGTGTTTTAAAACGTTTTATAACCTTTTGCGCATGTGCAAGGATGTTTGGAAAATCATCTGGCGATACCTCGATTCGTGCGATGTGGTCATGATATCGGACTCGATATTGTCTGACCCCTAGTGAAAAAAGATACTCCTCAGCGGCTTCTACTTGTTTGAGTCGTTCTTTGGTGATTTTCACCCCATAAGGGAATCGGGAGGCAAGACAGGCGAACGCTGGTTTTTCTGATGACTTCAGCCGCAGGGAAGCAGAAAGCTGTCTGATTTCCTGTTTGGTGAGTCCGACTTCCTTGAGCGGGCTTCTTATCTGTAGTTCGCTTCGCGCGCGAGCCCCAGGGCGATAATCGAACGTGTCATCAGCATTCGACCCATCAATGACTGTTTTGAGACGGTGTTCTTTTGCAATCTGCTGTATTTTTTGGAATAATTCTTTTTTACAGTAGTAACAGCGGTCAGGGGGGTTGTCTGAAAACTTGGGGATATCAAGCTCCTCAGATTGTATGACAATATGAGGGATCCCTAACTCCTGTGCGTATTGTTTCGCATCTTCTAGTTCCCGTACTGGATAGGTTGAAGAAGTCGCGGTGACGGCAAGTGCATTATCTCCGAGGGCGTCATAGGCGACTTTAATCAAAAAAGTGCTGTCCACCCCACCAGAGTACGCTATAGCGCAACTCTTCAGATTTAGAAGGAGCTGGTGGAGTTGTTTCAATTTCTCTTGTGGTGCTTTTCTCACAGGAGAAACAAGAAATGTCTCGGCTTTATAATGCTTGTCTGAGCAGTGTTATTTGAACAATTGATTTAGTTTTTGGGATTTTCTCTTTTTCCATGCACCTTTATGATACGCATAACTGACCAGGAGCGGGAACGTAATCGTTGCTTCACCGTACACCATCTGTTCATACCCGGTATCGACCTTCCCCCAGGAATTCGCTTCTTTCAACGTCGAACCAGAAAGTGCACCGTCCCGTTCATCAGCTACGGTGAGCTGGATCGCGTACTTATGCATGGGGGCATCGATCCCCAGGATGTCTGCGGCGACAACCGTATCTTGCACAAAGTTCTTCGGCACCCCGCCACCGATCATACAGATCCCGGTTTGTTTCGCATGCACTTTCACCTCAGTCAGTTCCCTGAAGTCTTTTACGGAATCAATCGTCAGATAATTTGTCTTCCGATCATGCTGATGGAACACCAGTCCGAATCCTGCGCTTGAATCGGAGAACGCGGGGCAGAAAATCGGGACCTCATGTTTGAACGCCTCAAGGACAAAGGAGTCGGGGTTCTTCCCGTGTTTGTCAAGGTATCTGCCCATCTCATAGATGAACTCCCGGGAAGAGTATGGTCGTGGTTGAAGATCATCAGCGATTTCCTTCGTCGTCATATCACAGATGCGCAGATCATCCTCATCGATGAAGGTATCATAGATCCGGTCAACATGTATCTTCTGAAGCTTGGAGTCATCGACCCGGATCTCCCCACGGTAATGCTTAAATCCAAGTCCTTCGAAGAAATCCTGGTCGACGACGATAGCACCGGTGGAGACAATCGCATCCACCATGTTGTGACGGATCATATCGACAATCACGTTTTTCAACCCGGCACTCACCAGTGATCCTGCTAGGCACAGGATGATGGAACAATCCTGGTCGGCCAGCATCGTATGATAAATCTTACAGGCATTTGCCAGGTTCCGTGACTGAAACGCCATATGATCGAAAGCATCAATCAAAGGAATAACATTAAATGCCTTGATGTCAATATGTTTGATTTGTTCTGAGAGTAACTCTTTTTTTTCGTATTTCATTCTGATAACCAACAAGCAGTATTCCATCGGAGTTTTTCATTTTTTCTACTAGGAGAATAAAAAAACCCTGGAAACGGAATGCGTAGGAACAAAGAAATTATTAAAGGAAAAGACGATGCTGCCATCGAGGTGAATGGAGATGGATATACCAGAATCCTTGTTTCCTATCCTGTTTGGGTTTTTCACAATCATCGTGATTTCTTTGGTAGTTGTTCTTTCGCTTTGGAGGTACAGGACCATCAGACGTCTCATGGAACAGCAGGCGATGAAACGTGATGGCACCGTTGCTGGTTCGTTCCTTTTACCAGTGTTGAAGTTCTCGTACCATGGGCTGCCGGTCGTTGTGACCTCGGTGCCAGGGACGAAATACCGCTATGCAAAAACAGAGGCAAACATCACCTTAAATAAGATAGCGCCAGGGGACCTTAAGATCTTGACAGAATCTATCGGGACGCGTCTAGGAAAAGCATTCGGAGCATCAGACGTTCAATTGAACAGCGATGAATTCGACAGAGAGTTTCTGATAAAAGCACAGGATGAATCCTTTGCAAGAAACGTCCTCAATTTTACTCTTCAAAATAAGCTCTTGGGGATGAAACAGGAGAAACCCCGTATCAACCTTGAAGGCACGTGGCTGGCTGTCGCATTCCCCAGGGTGATCAACACTGAAGAGCGGTACGACCAATTGTTCGACCTTGCATTCAGTGTCGTGGACCGGATAGAGAATCTTGCATTCTAATGATTCTTAGACCTTCTCTTTCTTCAAAAAGCGTAATGAGACAGAGTTCATGCAGTACCGCTGACCGGTCGGGGTAGGGCCGTCGTCGAACATATGACCAAGATGCCCCCCACATCGGGCGCAGAGCACCTCGGTTCGATTCATCCCAAGGCTCCTATCAGGCTTCAACACCACAGCATCAGAAGCAACCGGGGTGAAGAAACTGGGCCATCCGCTCCCTGAATCAAATTTAGTATCAGAGGAGAAAAGAAGATTCCCACATCCAGCGCAGACATAGGTTCCTTCTGCGGTCTGATGAACGTATTTTCCTGTGAACGGAGGCTCTGTTCCTTTCTTGCGTAACACTAAGAACTCTTCAGGCCTGAGGGTCTTTTTCCATTCATCCTCAGATTTTTTCACCTTTTTATTCTCCAAACAAATCACCCTGCAGAAAAAGAGAATCCTTACTTATATATAAACATCTTCTCAGTTCAGGTTCATTTTTTGTTCGTAACATTTAAACCATCTCCTCCTGTATCCGATTCCCATATGCATGAATGGGCGCTCGCGGAATCCATCATCATGGCTGCTGTCGAAGAAGCACAGAAAGAAAAACTAAAAACAATCACCCAGGTCACCGTGCACATCGGCGAACTCCAACAAATAGAAAAAGAAATCTTCCTTTTTGCGCTCAACGAGTTAAGTAAATCACAGAAACCCCCAATAAAAAAAGACGCGTTTTTACTGAAAACAGAGAAAAGTACGCTCACCTGTAAAAACTGCGGGGAGACCTGGAAATACAGTGACATGAAGAAGAAACTAAACGAAACAGAAACAGAGTCTATCCATTTCATACCTGAGGTCGTATTCGTCCACATGCGATGCCCCCGCTGCGGGAGCCCTGATTTTGAGATTACGAAAGGACGAGGTGTGGTACTTTCCTCCATCAAAGGAGTACGATAGGAATGGAGCCACGCACCAGTGTCATCGAGAAACGCTTGAAGAACATCGACAGAATCATCGCGGTCGCAAGCGGAAAAGGCGGGGTTGGAAAAAGCATGGTTGCCTCATGCCTTGCGCTGCACCTCTCACAGAAAGGCTACCAGGTCGGGCTGCTAGACCTTGACTTGTACGGACCATCATCCCATATCATCCTCGGAGTCAAAAACGAGTTCCCAACAGAGGAAAAAGGGATCATCCCACCAAAGGTCCATGGGATTTCCTTCATGTCCATTGTGTATTTCACGGAGGAGAAACCAGCCCCGTTCCGAGGAGTCGACATCTCAAACATCATCCTGGAGCTGCTGGCGATCACCCAATGGGGGTCCCTTGATTTCCTAATCATCGACATGCCACCAGGGATCGGCGATGAGACCCTTGATGTGATCCGATACATGAAGACCAGCGAGTTTCTAGTGGCAACTACACCGTCGAAGGTGGCGATGGGAGCTGTGAGTAAACTTCTCAACATTTTGATAGAGCTAAAAAAACCAGTTCTTGGTGTCATAGAAAACATGACGATGACGGATTCTTCTTTTATCGAGCAAGAGGTAAAAAGATTGCAGGTTCGATATCTTGGGAAAATTCATTTTGATGAAATATTGGAAGAATCTATTGGAGACCCGGATCGTCTGTCAAAGACACAGGCGATGAAAGACCTGAAAGTGATTCTTCAGAAAATAAAACTTTAAAATAAAAAAACGTCTCAGATCAGGATTTTCCAAGGAGTACATACCTTCGGGCTTCCCCAACCGTGAACAGCGAACCTGTCACACAGATCAGGTCTTTTTGTTTTGCAATTCGTTTCGCATGATCGATCGCGTGGGGGATCGAGTCTACAACAAGCATTGTTCTGTTGACGTCGAAACCCTCAATTATCTTCTTTAACTGCTGTGGATCTGCTGCCCGAGGATTTCCCGATTTCGTCACGATGATGACATCGGAGAGTGGCACGATTGTCGACACCATTGTCTTCAGGTCCTTATCCTTCAACATCCCAAGAACAAGGACAAGACGATGGTCTGAAAAATCCTCCCGTAGTGTTTTTGCAAGCATGCTCATACCTGCAGGGTTATGCGCACCGTCAAGCAGAATCAACGGTTCCTCAGAGATGATTTCCATTCGCCCAGGATGAGTTGCTGCCTCAATTCCATCCTGAATATCACTATCCGTGAGGTACACACCACCCATCTGCAACTGTTCAACCGCTGCGATAGCCAGTGCGATGTTTTCTCCCTGATGCCCTCCTAGCATCGAAGTCTTTACTGAATAGTCCTTGAAGGACCCCTGGATCATAAATTCCTGGTATCTCCCCTGATAGGATTTTCGTTTCCACAGGGTGTGATCAATCCACGTGATCGGGGCGTTTCGCTCCTTTGAAACACGATCGATGGTCACCCGTGCATCGCCTACTGCTGCAGAAACCGCTGGGACATGGTCTTTGATAATCCCCGCTTTCTCAAATGCGATCGATGCGACATCCTTCCCAAGAATATCCGTATGTTCCAGTGAAATATTCGTGATAACAGACACCAGTGGATGGACCACGTTAGTCGCATCAAATCTCCCACCAAGCCCTACCTCTACGACCGCGTAATCAACAGTACAGTTTTTGAAATACAGAAACGCAAGTGCGGTGACGATTTCAAAAAACGTAGGAGTGTTGTCCTGTTTTTTCATGGCGTCAACAACTGGTCTGACCTGCGACACAAGGCATGCGAAATCTTCATTTGAAATCTCCTTGTTATTGACGATGATACGCTCTGAAAAACGCTCGACATGCGGAGAAAGATACAGGCCCACAGAATACCCTGCTTTCTGAAGAATCGAACTGACATACTTGCAGACGGAGCCTTTTCCATTGGTCCCTGCGACGTGAATGACCTTAAGCTCTTCGTGAGGATTCCCAAGCTGCTCAAGAAGAACGATGATCCGTTCAAGACCAAAGATCCATCCGTACTTATCAAAGCTACAGAGCCAGTCATATGCATCCTGGAACGGGATGCTGCTAGTATCCTTCAGAGTAGAGCACATCAGGAAGAACCTTGTGTTTCTTTTTCCATGAATCCCCAGGGAGGATGACGACCTTGCGGTCCTCGATAAGCAACCGTCTCTGCGCAAACAACTGTATCGTCCGAGGGAGGATCTGATGTTCAACTTCAATGATACGGGTTGCAAGTGCATCACGGTCATCATCATGATGGACGATGACGGCAGCCTGCAGGATGATTGGACCATGGTCCATCTCCGTGTCCATGAAATGTGTTGTACAACCAGAGATTTTTACCCCGTACTCCAGTGCATCACGCTGACCATTGGTCCCCTTAAATGAGGGAAGGAGCGTAGGATGGATGTTGATCAGTTTTCCATGCCATTTTTTCACAAAACCCGGTGATAGCAACCGCATATATCCAGCACCGACCACCAGGTCTACCTGATAGCTGTGCAGGAGCGTATCGATTTCGTTTTCATGAGCAGTACGGTCTTTCCCTTTCGGATCAACAAAAAAACCAGGGATACCATGTGTTTTCGCTCTGCTTAATGCAAACGCGTCACTCTTATCACTGATGATCACCACCACCTCAGCATCAATGAAATTGTGCTCTGATGCATCAATGATGCTTTGCAGATCAGTCCCAGAACCAGAGGCAAGCACACCAACAGAAAGCTTCTTTTCAGATGTTTTCATAAGCCTATGATATCCTTTGTTATTTAAAAACTTCTGTGACGATGTCCAAAGGAGCATTGGTTTTAAAACCCGTTGGGGTGCAATGTGTCCTGGTGACGAGGAAGCCTTTACTTTTCAATTGTCCAATGATATGCTCCATGGTCGGTGGCGATACTTTCAGCAGGGACGACAGGTCATTGATGGTATAAAAAAACGGAGGTGCATCTGCCTCTTCCTCCAGGAGATCGAGGAATTTCCAGAGCAGATGCTTTGTGTTGAGCATTTTGGTCGACGCAAGGGTCCGAATCTCCTGAATTGCTGTTTTTTTCTGAATGTTTCCAAGCCATAACGGACCAACCAATGCGGTGCTATCCTGTGAGAGTGGAACATCTTTTGCCGGAATAATTGAATACTGTGCCATGGATGCATTCGCAGTGCTTTTCCCATTATGGATTTGTACATATAATCTTACATAATGGTCAGTTGTATAACAGAGTACTGGTTCGATGCCACGTTCATATTTGGCAGCCTCACGACATAGGCAACCAAGAAGAATCCTTAGTCCGATTTCATGCATCGAGGGACCATGCAGTGGCCAGGCAGCGTATCGCCGGAAACACACCTGAGGAAATACACCGCAGAGCGCAGCAGTATCGGTTGCAGTACACGCAATGATACCTTTGTTGTACACACTTTTCACCGCAGCATCAAAAAAATACACCGGGGAGCCAAACGGGTCGATGTCAATAGAATGATACCGTCGTTCCAAAAGCAGGCTGCCGAGATCCCGTTCGTACACGGAGACGTTCTCCAGCTGGTTTTTCTGGATGTTCTGCTGGATCAACGCAACCGACTGATCATTCCAATCATTGATGGTGACCTCAAAATCCCCGGAAAGCTCATGAGCAAGTCTAATACCTCTAATCCCTGATGCAGCCAGACCATCTAAGATATGAACATGTGTCGTGCTCATGTTCAAAAACCATTGATTGACCAGAACAGAGACATCGCGGTTCAACTCCATGGCCGGGTTATAGAACGGAACATTCTCTCTGATGCTTGGTCCTTTCACAGATGCCTTGTTCTTATACACAAAAAGTTCGGTCGTTCCCTCTTTTATAAGATCGGCTGTTCCGTTGGTCATGGTTAAAACAAGGGCGGGAGCTTCTCAGCCATGATTTTCTCGATCTTATACGGAAGCAGATTCCGGTTCACCGCGGTGACCTCAAGGATGCGGATATCGTCTCGTCTGCGGATATCTTGCAAAAGCGGCGTCCGTGATTTCTTATGCAATGTGACCATGATTGGTTTTTCAGAGTCAAGAGCTTCGATGACCATCTCACAGAACTTCTCAGAAAGCATCTCCATTTTCCCTATCTCATCAATGACGATGATGTCGATGTTTTCATCATTGATCGCTTTTTCGATCGCGTGCACACCGACTCGTTCCAATGCCGCAAGGTCAACACCGTATTTTCCAACTTTATCTTTAGAGTCAAGGTCAAGACGGGCAAAAATTTCCTTTTCTTTGGTCTGCCAGTCTTCCACATAAAAACCCACCCGTTTCTTCTTTTCAATGAGAGGGGTGGTAATCATCCCTTCGAGTTTATAGCCACTTTTTTGAATTTTCTCGATGATTTTAACGAGCGTCTGTGTTTTTCCGACGCTTGGCATGCCTGTAATGCCTATCTTTGGTATATCATCCATAATAGCAGTATGTAATGCGATTTTTGTTTAGAAATGTTTGGATTGCAA
>DAYE01000056.1 GCA_002506745.1 Euryarchaeota archaeon UBA33 | reverse complement strand
CCTATGCGATATTGGATGCGTTTGATGCGAAGAAAAAGCATGTCCCTCTCTCGAAACGGGGGCTTCTTGATCAATGGATCATGAGCCGTTTCAACAACCTTACCAGAGTGGTCCAGGGATATCTGAAAACCTTTGAGACTCATAAAGCTGCTCGAGCGATCGAAGATTTCGTGATTGATGATTTCAGCAACTGGTATCTCAGGCGATCTCGAAAAAGACTGTGGAGCGAGGAGATGACCTCCGATAAGCTCTCCGGTTATCATACCATGTATGAGATCTTTATTGGCTTATCTCAATTGCTTGCGCCATTCATCCCGTTTATCACTGAGGAGATGTATCAAAATCTTAAGACATCTGAGATGCCTGAAAGTGTCCATCTCTGCGACTATCCCACAATTGATACGAAAGCAATCAATGAGGATCTTGAGAAAGGAATGGAGCAGATCCGAGTATTGGTCGAATCTGGCCGGGCGCTCCGATCAAAAATCAACATCAAAGGAAGACATCCGTTACCTACTGCAACAATCATCTGCTCCAAGGAAATTGAAAATTCAACAACACCATTATTGGAGTTGATGAAAGAAGAGCTCAATGTCAAGACTGTTAAATACGCAAGAGATTCTGCTGCGTTTCTCACAAAAACAGTTAAACCAAAATATTCTCATCTTGGTCCAAAATATAAAGAAAAAGCAAAACATATCACTCAAGCTCTTGAGCTGTTAGACCCCCATCAACTCTATGAACAACTGCAGACGAAAAAAGAAGTCATCCTTGTCGTTGATGGTGGGAAGATTCGATTGACCTCTGATGATTTTGACATCGTAGAACATGAAAAAGAACAATTCGCCAAAGCTACTGTTCAGGACGTCACCTTGTTTTTAGATATGACCATTACCCCTGCGCTCGAAGCAGAAGGACTCGCACGAGAACTGATCCGACGTATCCAATCGATGCGGAAAGAAGTCAATCTTGCTGTCGAGGATCGGATAATTACTGAAATCGCGTTGGATGCGATAAAACAAGCGGCCTTGGAAGTTTGGAAGGAACATATCAAGGATGAAACACGATCGAAATCAGTGTCGTTTGTTGATACACCAACCGGGGTTTTATGCAAAAAATGGATGATTGATGAACTTTCTGTTGATATTGGGATCCGAAAATAGAATCATGGATAGGCACATGCCAATAAAGCTTATATACTTATAATCTGATTTTTATGAGAAGACGGGATGCAGAGAAAAACAACATGTAATATCGTTAGCGGTAAAAAGAATACATGTCAATCATTCCTTAAAACGTTCCTTGTTTTTTGTATATTCTCTACCACGGTTTTTACGATTTTCTTCGCATCACCAGTTGTTTTTTCTAAAACCCCGATGTTTATTCCCTCAACGCCCCTGGGGACGACATTTGGGTATGTCGGAATTGATTATGAGTATGCAATCGTGACATTGAATCCTGATTCGTCTTGGATGTTTGACTGGGGGGATGGGACGAATAGTTCATGGTTGCAGCTTGAACAAAATCAAACGAGTATCACACAGACGCATCATTGGGATTCGATTGGTACCTATCAATTGCATGTGAGATATAAAAGCGATACAGCCCCGTATGGTATCTGGTCGGATGTGATGATTGTTGAGATCGCGACGTATTCTAATGATGATTTCCCTTACACGCCTATCTTGTATACTGGGAAAATCCAGGGGTTTAATAACACGGTTTATACGTACTCAGCGTTGACGACGGACCCATATAATTACCAGGTGTGTTATCGTTTTGATTATGGGAATGGTACTTTTTCTGAATGGACGCCGTATGTCCCCTCTAGTACAAGTTCGTATCTTTCGTTTGCTTGGGAAACACCAGGTGTCTATGTGTTACGGACCCAGGCACGGAACCAATACGGTTTAGAATCAGGTTGGTCCGAGCCGGTTCAGGTGATTATCACTGATAAAGCAGCGGCGAATGGGGCATCGATTGATCTCCTTGTTTTGAACAATATCACGTATCAGATCATTTATACTTCAGAGCATGAGGGTACCTTTTATAATCCGTCTAGTGGGGCATCCAATGACATTCAATGGAAGGGAGGTGGTGTGTTCTTGATCGATGATGATAGCGACGGACGATGGGAGTATCTCTATATCCCGTCGATTGGGCAGGTTCAAGCCTATGATGAGCCTATCATATTGGAGAACAATATCTTTTTTGAGGTCCCCTGGTTGATCATTTTTATTATTTTAATAATCATCTTTGGTGCTGTTGGTGTCGTGTTCGTCTTAGTGAAAACCGGGTATCTCTATTTGTATGAAGAGGAAGTCGAAGTGGAACAATAGATGGTTATTCCCCTAAACCAAATGTATTTTATAGTCCTTTGATTACCAAGTGTTGATGATTTGTCTTGGTGTTGAAGGTACTGCTCATTCCATCGGTGTTGGCATTATTAAGGATGTGAAAGGGAACTGTCATGTTCTTTCCAATCTTATTAAAACCTATCAGCCTGAGAAAGGCGGGATTCACCCCAGGGAAGCGGCGAATCATCATGCGTTGAACATTGCAAAGCTGATCTCTGATGCTGTTGATGAATCTGGCGTTGATTTTTCTGATATCGATCTGGTTTCGTTTTCCCAAGGTCCTGGTCTTGGACCTTGCCTTCGGACCGCAGCTACCGCAGCCCGCGCATTGGCACTCACCCTTGAAAAACCATTGATGGGGGTGAATCATTGTGTTGCGCATCTGGAGATCGGTCGTGGTACTGTAAAGGGATGTCGTGATCCTGTACTGTTGTATGTTTCTGGAGCGAATACCCAGGTCATCGGTTTTGCAGAAGGAAAATACCGTGTTTTTGGCGAGACGCTTGATGTTGGTATCGGGAATTGTCTTNNGCGATGGATCTTGCGTTCCCCTGTGGGCCGAAGATCGAGGAGTTTGCAAAAAAAGGGACTCAGTATCTCGCTCTCCCGTATTCTATCAAAGGGATGGATCTGGCATTCTCTGGGCTTCTGACTGCTGCAGAATCTTACGTACGGCAAGGGAAACGTCTTGAGGATGTATGTTATTCACTGCAGGAGACGACCTTTGCGATGTTGACTGAAGTCACTGAGCGGGCGATGGCTCATACGGAGAAACAGGAGGTCTTGCTTGGGGGTGGAGTCGCATCGAATAAGCGGCTTCGTGAGATGGTGCAGACCATGGCGCATGACCGTGGGGCTAGCTTTTATGTACCTTCAAGAGACGTCTGTGTTGATAATGGGGCCATGATTGCATGGCTTGGGTTCTTAATGTATAATAGTGGTGTTCGGATGAGCCTTGATGACAGTCTCATTAACCAACGGTTCCGGACTGATATGATGGAGGTCACGTGGCGTGACTAACAAGATCCTGTATCGTGGTGCTGAAGCAGAAATTCGTTTGTCGAAGTACATGGGTAAAACGGTTATTCGGAAGCAACGTGTCAAAAAAGCGTATCGAATCCAGGAGATCGATCGTCAATTGATTTCTTTCAGGACAAAAGAAGAAGCAAAATTGATCGCAGAAGCACGGAGTTATGGAGTATCGGTCCCTCTCTTGTATGATGTTGATTTGGTCAAAGGTGCGATAACGATGGAATACCTCGATGGGAACCGGGTGAAGGATATCCTGAATGGATTGGATGAATCAGAGCGAAAACGGATCTGTCTGAAAATCGGAGAGAGCATCGCACGACTGCATAATCATGACATCATCCATGGGGATCTCACCACGTCGAACATGATTTTTCTTCATGACCGGATTCATTTTATTGATTTCGGGTTAGGCTGTAAGAACATTGAACTGGAAGCAAAAGGGGTTGATTTGCATGTTCTTATGGAGGCCTTTGAATCTACTCATTCGAGATACTCCCATTGTTTTGAATACGTCCTTGAAGGATATACAAAACATTACCGAGGAGATGGAGCCGCTGTTATAACAAAAATTGAGGAGATTGTACAACGAGGCAGGTATCGTTGAAGAAATTGTTTTTTATAACAAGCAATAAAGGAAAAGTGCATGAGGCGACAGAAAAACTTCGGCCACTTGGTTTTTCTGTGGTTCAAAAAGATCTTGGGTACCCAGAGGTACAGGCGGATTTTCTTGAGGAGGTCGCTGCATGGGGTGCTACTCATGTTCAAGGAAGATTTAACCATCCTTTCATGCTTGAAGACGCAGGGTTATTCATAGATGCTCTTCAGGGGTTTCCAGGGGTGTATTCAAAGTATGTTTTCTTCACGATTGGTTTGGAAGGGATTCTTCGATTACTAAGAGGCGTAGAGAACAGAAAGGCAGTGTTTCGATCGGTGTATGCATACAGTAAACCCGGAAAAAAACCGATAATCGTCATCGGTGAATGTACAGGAGTTATCTCAACGGAAAAACAGGGAAATCATGGTTTTGGTTACGACCCGATATTTATTCCAGTTGGTGCACAAAAAACCTTCGGGGAAATGACGGTTGTGGAAAAGAACCAGTATTCTCATCGGGGGAAAGCACTCGACAAACTAGCTATTGTATTAAAAGATTTACAATAGATTTTGCTTCCTTCAAAAAATATAGATTTTGATTCTGACAAATCTTTCTCCGATACCATTATATAAAGATTTCAGGTTTCGGAGCTGAAAAGACAAAAGAGTATTAGACCATTGTTCAGAAAAATTGAATATCTCAGAGAACATAACTCCATAAGTAAAATGGCCCGAATAGTGTAGCCTGGTAACATATGGGACTGTGGATCCTCTGTGCCGGGTTCAAATCCCGGTTCGGGCCTGCAATTCTTTATCATGGTAATGATTGACCGAAATAATTTAAATTAATTGAACATCAAATCCCTAGTGGGGCACTAAACAATCAATTACTAATCTAGCTAAAGTGCAAAGGCTATATTATTTATTTCAATTTCAACAACAATAATTTTTCTCATGTATACCAGTTTCATATCCTTTTTTGTTCGAAAATCTTCCAAACATTCGAATTATTTAAAAAAAACTATATATAATGAAAATGAACAAAAGATACCATCGTGGTGATAGTATGAGAAATGGAACACGTATATGGATGATACTTTCGGTATGCGTGCTAGTGTTCAGCGCTGCTGTTCTAGCCGCCGAAGAAAACGGAATAAGTGGTGATGAGCAAGCAAATGATGCAGACGATGGCCTGGTAGGTGATATCGATAATGATCAAATGAACGATATGGACGATGGAGAGGCAAACGATACAGACGACGGCCAAGTAAGTGATATTGATGATGGCCAAATGAATGATGTAAAGGATGGGAATGCAAGCAATATAGATGATGGCCTAGTTGATGATTTTGATGACGGTCTGGTAGAAGATAGTGATGATGGCCAAGCAGATGATACAGACGATGGGCAAGCAAATGATAACAACGACGGTTAAATGAATGATGAAGATGAAACTCGTCGATAATAAGCAAAAGCAGGACGAAATGTCACCTGTTCGAGTCAGTTCTCCAACTGGGAATTAAATTCCCACATTTTTTTTATTTCAATTTCAACAACAATTATTTTTCTCTTGTAAACTAGATTCATATCCTTTTTTATTCGAAAATTCTACAAGAAAATATAAATATTATGAAATACGTGCGATTATTTACATTACTATGTGAAGGAGGTAAAATAAATTATGAAAACAAAACTCATAGCAATCTGTATAATTGGGCTGATGATCTTCGCCTCAACCGGAATTTTAGCTGCAAATACCCAAAAAAACGTTATTACCGCAAGCGATAATCATAATACTTTGGTAAAACATCAACCGCTAGCTGGGACCGGAAAAGTCCTCTTTTCATTTCTCAAAGTAAACGCCAAGGAAAACAAACAAACAAATACCGGTGGGTACGCGCTTTTTTATCTTTTGATTGCAGGAGGCAGCCATGATGTTGCTTGGAAGCTCGATTATACGATATGGGATGATTCAGGTGCTCATAAACATGGGACTCAAAATGGTGTTGGCAAGACCATGAATTTAGGTCCTATTCAAATCAGCTGGGTTCGTACGACTAACAACTGGGA
>DAYE01000057.1 GCA_002506745.1 Euryarchaeota archaeon UBA33 | reverse complement strand
TTTTTTTTTAAATTATGAAGACATGGGAATTCATAGTCCGAAGACTACTACTGCTGATACCAGTCATTATTGGAGTTACTCTCATTACGTTTACCGTATCCCATGTTATCCCAGCAGACCCAGCACGAGCCTTTGCGGGAGGACCAAAAGCACAGCCTGATGTCATCGAACGAATCACAAAAGAACTTCATCTTGATCAACCACTCTGGATTCAATATTTCTATTATTTAAATGATATCATTCATTTGAACCTTGGGAGATCATATTTAGAAAGCCGACCAGTAGTTGAGAGTCTTGCTCAATATTTCCCAGCGACGATCGAATTGACGATTTTTGCAATGTTAATAGCAATCCCCCTAGGAATCGTCGGAGGTATTATTTCAGCGATTCGACGAAATAAATTATCAGATCAACTCACACGAATCATCGCGATTGTTGGATATTCTTTGCCGATTTTTTGGTTGGCGCTCATGCTGCAATATATTTTTGCGTATCAAATACCGATTTTGCCATTGGAGGGACGGTTGGCAATCGGGATGAGCGCGCCACAGTCAATCACAGGATTATATGTACTTGATAGTATTTTAACAGGGAATTTTAACACGTTAGGAGCTGCTTTATATCATCTCATCATGCCAGCGTTCACGTTAGGGTTTGCCACCCTTGCGTTAATTCTTCGTATGACACGGTCCAGTATGCTCGAAGTCATGGGGATGGATTATATTCGTACCGGGAGAGCAAAAGGACTATCGGAACGAACTATCATCTATAAACACGCACTGAGAAACGCTTTGATACCAACACTTACGGTCACCGGTCTGTCATTTGGTGGGCTGCTTGGTGGTGCTGTACTCACGGAAACGATTTTCAATTGGCCTGGGATGGGACGGTTTGCTGCATCAGCGGTTTTAGGCTTTGATTTCAACTCAGTGATGGGATTTACGATACTCGTCGCAATTATTTATGTTGTAGCTAATCTCATTGTTGATGTCCTTTATGCGGTGGTTGATCCACGAGTACGACTCGGAGGTGGATAAGATACGACCACATGTTAAACTCGTGGATGATTTCTTCAAAAAACATGAATCAAAAATTAAAGATCTGAGATTCATGGCGTATCTCTTCCGAAAAAGTCTCTTATCAATGATTGGATTGATACTGATTCTTATATTGATACTTGTCGCATTATTTGCACCCTTTATCGCAAGTCAACACCCTGCCTATGTAAGAGTGAGTACTGATCAGGGTACTACAGTCATCGAAGAACGATGGGATATCAATTTTAGTCAAACATTACTGCCCCCTAGCGCTCAACATTTATTTGGGACCGATGACTATGGACGTGACATCTTCAGCATGGTTATTTATGGGTCTCAAACATCGTTCCGTATTTGTATTATCGTCGTTGCTATATCAACTTTTATCGGGATTATCCTGGGTGGAATCGCAGGATATTTTGGTGGAATCATTGATGAAACATTGATGAGAATTACCGATGTCTTCCTCGCAATACCATACCTTATTTTAGCGATGGCTGTCGCGGCAGCATTGGGGAGAAGTATCGACCATATCATGGAAGCTATGATTATAGTCTGGTGGCCTACCTATGCTCGTTTAATGCGAGGTCAAGTAATCGCAATCCGTGAACAACAATTTGTTGAAGCAGCACGAAGCGTCGGGGCTAGTAACTCACGTATCCTCTTCCGTCATATCTTTCCAAATTCATTCGCACCGTTACTGGTAGAAATCACATTAGATCTTGGAGCTGTGCTTCTGGTGGCTGCGGGACTCAGTTTTCTTGGACTCGGAGCATCTCCAGGGACCGCAGAATGGGGACTCATGATATCATCAGGTCGAGTGCATATGTTCCATGCCTGGTGGTACGTCACCTTCCCAGGCCTTGCAATAGTGCTGGTTGTCCTTGGATTCAATCTCCTCGGTGATGGCCTCAGAGATGTGACCGATCCTAAATTACGAAGGTGATTTCATAGAAACCGAACCGTTACTCAAGATAAAAGACCTGAAAACCTACTTCTACACCTACGAAGGAGTCGTTAAAGCATTGGAAGAGACCAGCTTCCAAATCTGGAAGGGGGAGACGTTTGGGTTGATCGGGGAGACTGGATGCGGGAAAAGCGTCACCGCACTCTCCGTGATGGGTCTTATTCCTCAGCCACCCGGAAAAATCATGAAAGGAAGCATCCTTTTCAAAGGAGAAGACCTGTTAAAAAAAACAGAAAAGGAAATGCAGGGGATCCGCGGCAACAAAATATCTATGATCTTCCAAGAGCCGATGACAGCGTTAAACCCGGTCTACACCGTCGGAGACCAAATCGCTGAAGTGATTTTACTGCATGAGTCGTTTCCTGAGCAGGACCAGAAAATCCTGTGGTATAATCTATGGAGGAAACGGAAGATAAAAAAAATCATACAAAAAAAAGGATTTGAAAAAGCAATCAACACCCTTGATCTTGTGAAGATCTCTGATCCGAAGAAGGTTGCAAAACAATATCCCCATGAGCTGTCCGGGGGGATGCGACAACGGGTCATGATCGCGATGATGCTCGCATGCAACCCTGATTTATTGATAGCGGATGAACCAACAACCGCTCTGGATGTCACCGTCCAGGCACAGATCCTTGATCTGATGAAAGAGTTACAACAACGAGTCGGTACTGCAATCTGGTTGATAACCCATAATCTAGGAATAATCGCTGAGATGTGTAATCGAGTTGGAGTCATGTATGCTGGATACATCGTCGAGATAGGGACAACAGAAAAAATCTTTGATAACCCGGATCATCCCTATACAAGAGGACTGATGAGGGCGATACCAAAGATAACAGAAGAAAGAAAACGATTAGATATCATCCCAGGGTGTGTCCCCAATCTTATTGAGCCACCAACAGGGTGCCGGTTCCATCCACGATGCAGATACCGCACCAACGTCTGTATAGACTGCGATCCACCACTCAGAGAGGTAGAAAAAGACCATCAGGTGGCATGCCATCACTATGAAACCGTGAAATATTCTGTTGCTTCGAAGGAGGAAGATGGAAGAGACTATTGTCAACGCGACTAATCTGAAAAAATATTTTCCGATCAAGGAAGGACTATTCTCCTCGACCAAAGAGAACATCAAAGCAGTTGATAATATCAACATTGAGATACGAAAAGGGGAAACATTTGGTCTTGTCGGGGAATCCGGCTGCGGGAAAACAACCCTAGGTCGCGTCCTGATCCATCTGATACCACCCACCGCGGGCACCTTGGTGTTCATGGGATCTGATCTCACTGCGATCAACAAATCAGAACTTCGAAAGTTACGGCCTCATATGCAGATTGTTTTCCAGGACCCATCCTCTTCGCTTAACCCTCGGATGACCGTGAAGAACATCATCGGAGAGCCATTGAAAATAAACAAACGGTTCGCAGGAGAAGAGCTGAACGCGAAAATCCTAGAATTATTAAACACAGTTGGGCTTGATGAACAGCATATGTACCGGTACCCCCATGAGTTCAGCGGTGGGCAGAAACAACGTATCGGTGTTGCCCGAGCGCTTGCGTTAAACCCTGATTTTATCGTGCTTGATGAGCCGACCTCATCATTGGATGTCTCTGTTCAGGCGCAGATCCTCAATCTCTTCAAAGACCTGCAAGAGAAATTCCAGTTGACCTATTTGTTTATCACCCATGATCTCAGCGTGATCAAATACATCAGTGATCGGGTCGCGGTGATGTACGCAGGGAAGATCGTGGAATACGCACCCACCAAGGATCTCTTCTGGGAGCAGCTCCATCCCTATACGAAAGCACTGCTTTCTGCAATCCCTGTTCCCGACCCTAGGATAAAAAGAAAACATATCCATCTGAAAGGAGAGGTCCCGAGTCTGATCTCACCACCTTCAGGGTGTCGTTTCCATCCGCGATGCCCCCAAGCCATGCCGAAATGTTCAGAGGCAGAGCCAGAGCTTAAAGAGTTCCATAAGGATCATTTTGTCGCCTGCTATCTGTACTGATTCTCAACACGATAGTTTTATACAATGCAATGATTTGATGGATTGTTCCAAATGACGTCACGAAAGAGTCGACTGGATCTTCACGTGGAAAAAACAGAGAACCTAGCAAAGTATCTACTCAAGAAAAAAAAGGAAAACATCCAGAACAGTCTCGTCCGACCACTCTACCAGGAAGCCCTGAGAAGCCTTTTTCTGGTCATAGTCCTTCTTATCGACACGTTATTTCCCCTAGAGGCGTATCGAAGTGTCGTTGTTCCCTTCAACATCGTAGTTGCTCTAATCATCCTTGTTGTTTTGCTTTATATAGAAATCCGTTTGTACAATGCATTCTGGGGGAAAAAGGGTCGTTGGTCCATTGAGAAATATAAAAAAACAATCGCAACGACCACCGAAGAAAAAACAGAAGTAAACTGATTATTTCTTTTCCCGGACCCAATTATAATGCCGCATCTTACTAGTTTCCCCAAAACCACAGAACGCACAGCGCCGCTTCTGCATATGGAAGGAATGTCTACCGCACCGTCGACAGGCGATATGGGTGGTTTTTCCACCAGCTCTGCAGGTTGTTCCCTTTGTCATAGTAGATACCCCTTATTCTAAGGTGATATATAAATGATATTGTCCCCTCTGACGATGACTTTCTCATGTTTTGCTTTTTTATCGGTTCTGACGATCTCATCTGCATTTTTTAAAACAAGGTTCATATGAGGAACATCATAACCATCAAGGATCCCTTGATATTCAACACCGCCTCGCAGTTCAACGATGACTCTGTTATTCAAACTGGCATGTAGGAGTTTTAATGGTTTTTCCATAGCTGTTACCTAGGAGAGACGAAATAGAGATAGCATATATAACAGTTTGGGCCTTTCTTCTCCAGGATAACTATTAAAACATTCGTTGGAATATCTTCTTCATGGCTGTGAAGATAAAGAATCGACATCGTCTAAAAGAACGGGATGCAAAGGAGTTAGCCGCTGATTTACAGACTAGGTTTCATAGCGTTTTTTTTAAAGAAAAAGACACTGTTGATACCGGATCGGTTGAGGAGTTTACTGTTATATTGGTGAATGATAGTATTGATTTTATAATGTATGATAACAAGGTTGTTTTTGCCCTGCAGGGGATAACGAAGTATCAACCAAAAAACAATTTCGTGGTCATTGATATGGGGGCTGTAGGTTTTATTGTAAAAGGAGCGGATGTGATGGCTCCAGGGATCACTGAGGTAGATCCCATGATTCAGAAGGGTGATTCTGTTTGGATCTGTGATGAGAAACACCGTAAGCCGTTAGCAACTGGGATTGCTTTGATGAGTGGGGAAGAGATGAAGACAAAAAAACCAGGGAAAGCGGTAAAAACTTTGCATTATGTCGGCGATCGGTTCTGGATGCTTACACATTAAGATACTTTATGGTTATTTTTTATATCAGCTCAGAGATGATTTCAGGTAGTCTGTGGAGGTTTTTTGAGAACCGATGATCATCGTTGTAGAGTTGGATGGTTGCGTTCTGTGCTTGTGCGAAGCTTACGATCCATTCGTCTGGGACGATATCGTCAAGGGTTCCTCGAAGTATCGTTATTGCTGCAGGGATATTCTGCTGGAAGAGCCGTGGGTCTTTCATTTCCTGTAGGATTCTTAAGGGCATTCCTTTGATGGTGGTAAGATCTATTTCGGGTGGGATGATCGCTGGGTTGAGAAGGATGAGTTGTTTGACTGTAGGGTGAGTCAGTGAAGTAGATGCAGCGAGAAAACCACCTAGCGAAGAACCAATGAGTATCACTTGCTGATCGTTTGTAATGACTTCTGAGATACGGCTCAGACATTTTGAAATAACGAGTTCTTCGGGAGAGCTCTCTCGATATGTTATCGGTATCGCATGTAATGTTTCTTTAAGTAGTATTGCTTTTTCTCCATTAGGACTTGATTGATATCCATGAAGGTAATACAGCATACTTATCACGAGGGCTCTGAAAGGTTATGATAGGTGTTTGATATAAAAAAATGCATGGAAAGATAACTATGATGCCTCTGATGGTTCTGGTTGTGGGACTGGAGTTGATTCTTCTTGAGTCTTTTCGTCTTGTTTTTCCGCTTCTTCACTTGCGATGATCTCTGCTTTGACCTCATCTAATATGGTTAACATATCATGGAGTTTGATCCGTGGTTCTTTGATAAATCGTTGGCGGACGGTCCATTCCCATTTGCCGGTATCGAACATTTTGATTTTTAGTGTTATACGTTCAACAAGTTTTCCGTTCTCGTTCAACCTC
>DAYE01000022.1 GCA_002506745.1 Euryarchaeota archaeon UBA33 | reverse complement strand
ATGTAATCAAAGGGGAACTCAAAGAATATTACCAATCAGAACCCGTCGATCCAGAATCCATACCTCATCCTCGCAGAGACGTCATTGATTATTTTTTACCGACAGCTGCCGTTGAAGCGACTCGGGGGTGCCCCGTCAACTGCAGTTTTTGTTTTGTTCACAAAGTCAAAGGTGATATCTATAGGGAACGGCCGATCCACAATGTCATCGAGGAGATAGGAGCCTTGCGACAGCGGTTCATCTTATTCTTTGATGCCTCGCTCACCATTGACCCGGTGTACTCCAAAGCGTTATTCAGAGAAATGTTCGGCTTGGGGAAACATTTTTCTTGTTACGGAAATGTCAACGTACTCGCAAAAGATGACGAACTCCTCTCGACAGCAAGAGAGGCAGGGTGCTTGAACTGGTGCATCGGTTTTGACTCGATCTCTCAAGACACCTTGCAAAGCATCGGGAAAACGACGAACAAGGTGGCAGAGTACAGGAATGCGGTGCGAAAGATCAAAGACCATGACATGAATATTACCGGCTCCTTCATCTTTGGCTTTGACGAGCACAATATAAACACGTTCAAAGAGACCATGGAGATGATCAGGGAGCTTGACATTGATATGGCTTGTTTCAACATTCTCACACCATTTCCCGGGACACTCCTTTTTGACACCATTACTCGTGAAAAAAGAATAACTTCAGATGATTGGGCACGATATTCCTGTGCTCAGACAGTCTTTACACCAAAACACATGACGGAAAAAGAATTGTACGAAGGAACCCTCCAGATACTGAAGGAATATTATCAAAACATTCCGACGTTGAAAAGAATGTTGAAAAATACGAAACACGGGTATCATGCGTTCGTGAATTCAGTGCTAGGAAATTGTCTGTGGTACGCAAGAAAATTTGACCCTGGGAGAAATTAGCAGTGCTCAGGAGAACGAAGAAACCATTTTACGGACTAGTCGCACTCGCAAGTTCCACGATCGCGACCGTTTCCATATTCGTGTTAGCGATCTTGGTCTTCGTCTTCTACTCGCTAGTCCTTGGGATACTCATCAGCCTCATTGCCCTCTATTCGCTCGCTACCTATTTGATACCTATTTACTATATCAATCCCTTAAAAAGTATCGATCTCTCTCACATGCTGACCTTGGAAGGTAGCGAACTTGTCTTGGACGTTGGATGCGGTTTGGGGAGAGCGACGAATGGGGCAGCGAAATTGTTGACGACCGGGAAGGTTATTGGTGTCGATATCTGGGATAAACTTGAGATTCCTGGTAATTCTCCCGAAAAGGCGTATAGGAACTCTGAGATTGAGGGCGTGAGAGACAGGGTCGAATTTCGCTATGGGGACGCTTTTCAACTACCCTTTGACGATGAGTTATTCGATGTCGTCATATGTGCTGGGTTGCTCACTAGTTTTCGTGGCGACCAGGAAAAAGTAATATCGATACGAGAGATGAGGCGCGTTCTCAAAACAAACGGGACCTTATTAATGAGGGAACCCATCAATAAATTACGGACTATCCTCGTGTTGAGCCCAAGCATATATTTGATTCACATGCCTTCAAAGAAGCATTGGATGGAGTTGCTACAACATTCGGATTTTAAGAATATCGAGTATTTCCCCCATAGAATTGCCGGCAGCTTCAAGACAATCAAATCATGAAACAGCGGTGTTTCGCAGGTTTCGGTTATTATCCTTTTCTTGACTGGGTAACGTTAAGAGTCTGATGAACACGGTAAAATTCACAACGACCATGAAAAACAGCATACGAGTTGATTTAGTCAGTCTTGATCGAAGATCTAATACCGTAGGACCTACAGGGTCTCTTGGCGCCGAGTATCCAAAGGCTATGGGGAGATCAAAAAACATCGCGCTGTGCACGGTTCGTAAAAAGTCCACGAGTTTTTCTTCCGGGTAGCAGAGAATGAAGTGGGAATAAATCGCGGTTCCGGGTGATGCCTTCTTTAATCGTCGTACGATACTCTGAATTTTTTTCACATCGTAATCGCGGTTCATGTCCTTGAGGATTCTGTTCGAACCGCTCTGAAGCGGAATGGTGGCGTACCCGATCTTTAACTCCGAAAAAAGCCGGATGTACCCTTCAGGGTATTTCTCCAGCCAAAACGGGTTGATATTATCTAAATCGATTAACAAATCAGGGAACCTTTTCTTGATTGCGTACAACAATTCAATGAGACTTGTTTTGATATCCATTCCGTAGCAACTGCAGTCGTCAGCAACCAAAAATAATTCCTTGGTTGGATCATAGAATTTTTCGATGTCATCCAAAATGTCGGGTATTTGTCTTGAACGAATGCCTCCCCGGGTTTTTTTTATCACGCAATACGTGCAATTGCTCGCGCATCCTCGGCAGATTTCCACGAGAATTTTATTTTTTGATATCAGATTATCGATGATCGTCTGATAATTTCTCCTCAATTTTTTGGAAAACGGCATCATTGATCGAGAGACAAAGACAGGGAGAATCTTCGTTGGATGGACAATGGTTCTTTTATATACCAAGTCCTCCACTGTTTTGGTATCACCAGATGGTTTGATGTCTCTAAATTTTATGTTGGTGTAAAATAGTTTATCGAATTTATCACCTTCGTCGAAGTCGATGGATTGAGCTTCCAGCGAACCGCAGAGGGTTGGATTGATTTTGATGAGACAACCGAATACGATGACGGTTGTTTTTTTTCCTTTCTTTGAATGGAGGTTTCTATACAGATTGACGGTGCCGTCCTCATGTTGTTTTGTGAAACCGCAGGAATTGATTATGATAACGTCAGCTTTCGAAGGGTCGTCGATGATTCTATGGTTGTTTTCGGTGAGGTAGCGATTGATCATGGAATAGCCGAGGAGATTGATTTCACAAAGCCAGTTCGCGCTATCGATATACACCTTGAAGGATTCGATCATTACAATTGAATGAATGATGCCTTCTGTTTTAATATTTTCTCTGAGAGAATTCAACAAGTAAAATTCGACAAGGCTTCTTTACTTCAAACCAAAGAGAATACACATGCAATCATTTCTTCTGATCATTAAAAGTTAATAGTTTGTAAAAAATGACAAAGTTCAGAAACACCATAAAAAAAGCGAACCGATAGGAAATAGTAAATTTTGACTGCCTGCGGAGAACTACTGCATTCTCTCCCGAATGTGCCGAGTACTCTAGGGCAATTGGCAGATCAAAATACATCGAACATCGCAACGACTGCAAAAAATCCATGAAGCTTTCTCCTGGGTACCCAACAATAAAATGTGTGTAAATCCAGGTGGAGGGAGATACCTTTTTAATATTTTGAACGAGCTCCCGAATTTTCATGACATCGTACTCGCGATTCATAGCTTTCACGACCCTGTTGGAACCACTCTGAACAGGTATGGTCGCATAATCAATATTGAGGTCTCGGAAGAGTTTCGTATATTCATCGGGATATTTCATCAGCCAGTAGGGATTAATAGCATCAAGCTCAATCTTAGCACCAGGGAACTTTCGATAGATCTCATACAACAAATGAAACAAATCTGTATTTATGTCCAGGCCATAGCAACCACAGTCGTCGGCTACCAAGAAGAGATTTTGGGATGAATCGTAGATTTTTTCTATGTTGGACAGGATGCTAGTGATGGAGTGTGAGTGAACTCCGCTTTTTGCAATCCGTATCGCACAATACCTGCATCGAAAGATGCACCCGCTGCAGATTTCGACGAGGGTTTTATCCTTGAATCTCACCCGGTCCATGATGGCATCGTAATTTCGTCGTACCTTCTTGGAGAAATGCATCATGATTCTTGAGAAGAAAAATGTGATTATCTTTGATTCTTGGAGAGTTTTTTTCGCAATAAGCAGCTCCTCTGTGGTCTTTTTATCACAGTAGGGTAAGACATCATTAAATTTCACTTTGGTGAAGAATAGCTCGTCAAATTTGTGACCTTCGTGAAATTCAATGGCAACCGCATCCAAGGAACGAACTTTCTCCTTATTTATCATCACAAGACAACCAAAGAGGATAATTTTTGCGCGGTCTTTTTTTTGTGAGACGAAATTTTTGTAGAGATCCAAAGTTAAGTCTTCGCGCTCTTGGATAAACCCGCAGGAGTTGATGATAAAAAAATCTGCCTCCGATGGTGTCGTGGTGACTTTATGACCGTTGGCGAGGAGATACCGATATATCCTTGATGTCTCAATAATATTGCCTTCGCACATCCAAGCTGTACTGTCGATGTAGACCTTATAATATTTCATTGTCGTAAACCAACGTTTGATCAATATTTATTTTTATGTCAGACACGTGTTCGGACCTTGTTATATGGATAAGTGAAAAGTTTGTACGAGATGGTCATGTTGATGAATGCCAGAAAGACAACATACCGTAAGGTCGTTACAATTGCGGGAGTGGTTCTTGCTTCCTGTGAACAGCGGTCTTCTTCGTGGCCTGAATAGACAAGACAAACGGGCAGGTCAAAAGATTTTGTATGATACAAAGTTCTGAGAAAATCAATTGCTTTTTCGCCTGGAAACCCAATCAAAAAGTGTGAATAGGTTATCGTTGTGGGTGACACTTGCTTTATCTTCTTTATAGTGTCTGCGATGGTGTTGATATCATAGTGGCGATTCATTTTTTTAATGACCCTATTTGACCCGCTTTGTACGGGAATCGACGCCAAATTGATGTTCACCTTTTGGAAAAGTCGAATGAACTCTTCAGGATATTTTTCCAGCCAGCAGGGATTGAGGTAATTCAAATCGATTGTTATATCGGGGAACCGTTTATTGATTTCATCGAGGAGATAAAACAAATTCGTTTTAATATCCAGTCCATAGCTTCCGCAATCATCTGCCACTAGGAAGAGATTTTTCGAGGGGTCATAGAGCTTATGGAGGTCCTCTAGTATCTCGTCGATGGGTCTTGATCGAATATTACCTCTTGCTTTTTTTATCATGCAATAACTACAGTTTCCCGTGCATCCCTGCGCGATTTCGATGAAAATTTTATCCTTGTAAGTAAAACTATCAGTCATTTTTCTGTAGTTTACTCTCATCTTTTTGACAAAAGGAAAAAGCAGTCCCGAAAACACGAAGGGAAGGATTCTCGTGGATTGAAAGAGGTGTTTCCCCTGCAATAACGTCTCTTTGGTTAGTGGATCGCAATAGGGGTGAACATCGTCGAATTTTTTGTCGTTATAAAAAATCTTGTCCCATTTATACCCTTCATTGAAATCGATAGGGAGGAAATCCATCGAGCGAATATTCTGATGGTCAATCTTCACAAGACAACCATACATAATGATTTTTGCTTGTGGTTTTTTACAATCATTATATTTTTGGTAATATTCGATGCTTAATTCACGTTTCTTTTTGGTTAAACCACAAGAATTGATGATGATCATGTCTGCTTCTGACGGATCACTATTTATCCTATGTTTGTTCTCGATGAGATAGCGGTAGATTTTCGATGAGCCAACCAAATTTCCTTCGCATATCCAGGCCGCACTGTCGATATACACGTTCAGGGAATCCATTCTAAAGAAACATGCCCATCATCATATTTAGACTTTCTCCATGTAGACAATGGGAGCTCTTTGCCGACTGTGGTTTTTGCTGCTACGGCATTACGTAAGCTTTATGATATACGGAGATCGAATCAGACGTACAACGGATTTCACATGCTCGAGATTCCGATGTCTCAGTGCTCCGAAAAACAAACGAGAGAAGTACCTTGGATTAAGGTAGAAACGTCGGTACCCTTTTTTTACGAACTCCCGCAGCTCGTCGATCGTGAAATTCCCTAAACCTCGCCGCGAGTCGGCGATTAACGTAATCTCCTCTGGTGTTATTTTCCTCTCTCGAACCGCCTCTTCCCAAAGGTCGGACCCAATTTCATATTCGAGTGGCTGGAACACCACCGTGTCAAAAGGTAATGATGTCGCCAAGTTGATGGTGTTGTGAATATGCTTCTTCGTTTCAAAAGGTGCACCAAAAATGAAGAAGCCTTGAGTAATAAAATCCATGTCTCTCGCAAGATGAACAGCGGCCCGTATCTGAGGCACCGTGATGTGTTTGTGATAATAATCGAGGACATCCTGATTCCCTGATTCTATCCCGAAGGTGATGGAGCGTACTCCTGCTTTTTTCATTTTTTTGTAAAGCTCGGGTTCCGCGGTGTCGACCCGTGCTCCTAAAATATGGAGTTCCAAGTCCAGCTTTATATCAATGAGGCTGTCCATGATGAAATGAGCGGCTTTCACGTCCGCTAAAAAAGAGTCGTCCACGATCATGACTGATTTGTATTTTTCACTGATCTGTTGCATTTCCTGGACGATATTACTCGGTGATCTCCTCCTATAGCGCCAGCCTTCTATATTCCCATATCTGGTGCAATAGCGACATTTAAACGGACATCCCCTCGAGGTGATCATAGTGGTGAATTTTTTCCGAGGTCGGACTCCTCCCTTGAAGTTACCGTAATCATATTTTTCCGTCAAATGTCGTGCCGGATAGGGGAGTGTGTCAAGATCAGAAATCACCTTGAGTGGTCTGCCTGATTTGATTTGCTTTTTCTCTCTGTAATTAATACCGGGAATCTCGGAAAGATCCTGTGTTCCTTGAAGAAATCTGGCAATGTCTAGAATGACCTGCTCGCCCTCCGATTCGACCGCGATGTCTGCGGCAGGGATTTGTGCAAGCACGCTGCCTTTCATTAATGTACAATGAGGACCGCCGATGACAAGGGGTATGTCGGGGGCTACCTCTTTGATGTTCTGGGCGACCTTCGCCGCTGTCTGATAATTATTGATGTACACGCTCAATCCAACAGCGTCTGTTGTCGACAAGGTGCGAGTCAGTGATTCCCTCGATACCTTCTCCGCCCCGAGATCGATGATTTCAACCTTGTAACCCTCGCATTCCAGGTTTGCGCCGATGTATTCGAGACCAAGCGGCGGGTACGTCGAAAGGATGCCTTGAGAGACGCCGTACATATCAAATTGCGTATATACTTCGGGAATTCTTATGAGAGAAAACTTCATTTTTCTGTCTCGTCGTTACGTTGTGATAGGAAAAATATTCACGCCAGTTATAATATTTTGCATCGGGCTACATTTTGAACCGAATGGAGATGTTACCCATTACTTTCATAATGTTTTTGTGTGAAATCAGCGATGTTCTTCCCGGTGGTCAGCCACGCGTTTTTTTCATGACCGTATTTGAGGATCTTCTCATATAATTTCGTCCATTCTTTCCCGAACAAGCCGGCATAAGAAACCGGGTAGGAAAATGTCCAGTTATGCCACAGAACCGTCATGACTCCACCCAGTGCTTCGACTACGTCAATGAGGTTTTTGATATGGGTCCACGCTTCCTTCGCATCGCATTTCATGTAAGAGAACAGCGTGATGTCCACCACGCACGGTGGAATTTCAAGGAGGTCCACGGTCTCACCCTTGGTAAGGTTGATTGGTTTGAACGGATGACACATGCCATTTCGAAAACCAATCATGTCATGGTACCCAAAGGAGGAGTCGTAGGCAAATCCCGCTTGGGATAGCACGTCCCAGGTTCGGGGTAGCGTAAATCGGTACAGATGGTTTCTTGCTCCCACCACTGTTCTTCCGCTCGCTTTCTCGAGTCTCTCTTTCTCTCCTTTTATCTTTCGGAGATCGTCAAAGGAAAAAAAACCGGTGTGCAGTCCAATTTCGCAATCATGGGTAAGAAGCGCAGGGAGTTCGTTCATGATTTCTTCAAGCCCATACTTGATCCCAAAAACATCCTCCCGGGTCGCAAGGAAAAAAAATGAGGATGTGGCATCGTATTTTTTTTCCAGGTCGATGATTTCACGAAAATTCACATACGGCTTTTTTTTTGTGATATGCGTTTTAAGGAATCGGAGAGATCCAAGTTGGTCTCTGTGGAGGGGAAATGGGAGGAGAGAGCGGAATACCTGTCGGGGTGAAATCGTGATATCATCGACGTCGTGGGACAGAAAAATAGCGAATTTTTTGTTCTCCGGGTAAATCGGTTGGAACCCGTGTTGGATCAAATACTGGGACACCGAGGGAATAAAGATATTGCTCTGATTGCTTGGTGTGTAGGGTATCCTCTCGTATTTATCTCGTTGTATTGGGTGATACTCCTCTTGTTTGGTAAAAAGATTCCACAGCTTGGTGTTTTTTTTCAGTTCAATAATGTACGGACTCAAACCGTATTTTGGTTCAGGACCAGTGTTCATTATATTTGTAATATTACTGCTCAATGAAATATTCTTTCTTTTGAAAAACACACGGGTTGATTTTCGCCTATCAATAACAATAAAATATCAAGAAACCGATGACGTTATACTCCCAATACACGGAAGGGGCTTCGGCATTGACAAGTTTCTTGAAAAGCCAGGAATTGATATTCAACGTATCAGATCTCATCATCTATAAAAGCAAGCCGTATGCTTTTTTGAAGAAAATCTCTCCTTGGTATTGGTTCACCCGGCCTATGACAAAATTCATGATTAATTTTTTTCACAACAAATCACTAATTGGCGTGGAGATCGGAGTGGAATACGGGTTAAATGCAAAAACAATGTTGGCGATGCTTTCCCTTAAAAAATTGTATCTGATCGACCCCTACCGTGATGACGATGCGTCGTATCAAGAAGCTAGAAGATATCTGGGGAGTTATAAAGATAAGATCACGTTCATCCGAAAGACATCAGAGGCAGCGCTCGATGATATCCCTGGTATTTTAGATTTTGTCTATATCGATGGATCGCATGAGTACGAGGCCGTGAAAACAGACATCGAACTTTTTTATCCGAAAGTGAAACCTGGCGGGGTCATCGGCGGGCATGATTTCTGGGCAAAGGAAATCGGTGTGTGCAAGGCTGTGTTGGAATTTGCTGAAAAGAATAATATACAGCTCCATGGTAAACAAACGGACTGGTGGATTGTAAAACAATAACCGAAACGATACTATGTTTGAACAGACAGCACGTCTCATTGATTTATGCAGAATATACGGTCTTGCTTCTCTTACGAAAAAACCTGCGAGATACACCCACGAGGTCACCAGGAGATGCAATTTGTACTGCCCTCATTGTTATGTGTATGAATTTAATCCTTTGTATCAGCATCTCGATCGGCAACAGATAATCAAAGACGTGGGAGAACATGAATTGTCATTGGATGAATACGAAACTCTTTTCGAACGTGAGAAAGCACAGGGGTGCCGATCCCTCTTCCTCATCGGTGGGGAGCCGACCCTTCGCATGGACGTCGTTGAGTTTGCGTATCGTTTCTTCGGGCGGAATATCACGCTCATAAGTAATGGTTTGATAAAGATCCCTTCCGATCTGAAATTCCCTTTTGCGATATCCATTGATGGTGGAAAAGTCATTCATGATGGGATTCGGGGAAGTGGAATATGGCAGCGTATTTTTGAGAACTATCACAATGACCATCGTGTTCAGCTTTCTTGCTGCCTTAGAAAAGGAACCACTGATCAGATACAATCCATCATCGATGATTGGCTAGACACCGATGTGTTCGGCGCTTCTTTCTTCTTCCTGACTCCCCCCAAGGGTGATGCTTCTCCGACGGTCTTAGGTGAGGAACGAGAGTATGCAAAGAGAGAGCTTCATCGGGTTGTTGATGAATATCCACATTTCGTACGAATGACCCATCACCTCGTTGATCTCCTTTTCGAAGGCAATCGCGAGGAGTGCCCTGTGTTTCGTTACACGAAATGGTATGATTATCAAGGGAAGGAAATCAACCATTGCCTCCTTGGGATTAATGCAGATTGTCGTCTCTGCGGATGTATATCCCCACTGTATTTGAGCATACTTTCACACCATTGGTGGAAACTCGTTGATAAACGCATGATCGACATATTGACGCTCCCCCGTGACCGTAAACAATGTAGGAGACGCGGTGAGAGGTAGCAGGTTCCCTCTCCAGAGAATAACGGATGTCGTGTGAAATGTCGACCTCAAGCTCCCTGTCTAGAGTCATCCAAAGTCTGAACGCCAGATTATACAGAGGAAAACACATTGATAGCAAAGACACTATCTTGATTGTTGGATCACCTCGCTCAGGAACGACGTGGGTCATGAATATCCTCAGTACATTGTCTGGATACACCTACGTATTCGAACCGCTGAACCCCATCTGGTTCCCTGAATCTTTTGAGATTGGATTTCGATCACGAACCTACATTCCTCCTGATAGCACTTGGCCACAAGGGCAACAGTATCTCGAGTACATATTTGAGGGAAAATCCGCGCGCCTCCCGATAAAAGACAATCCCTTGGCAGATGTCCTGCAAGGATTTTCTCCTAGTACCTTCATCAAATATTTGTTCAACGACAAGCTCATTGTGAAATCTGTGAATATGAATCGCATGCTGCCGTGGGTTGCACGGCAATTTCGTCTGCGGGGCATCGTTTGCATTGTCCGTCATCCATGCGCTGTCGTTGCATCTCAGCTTAAGACAGGGCTTTGCGGATATCACACGACCACTCCCCCATACATAGACGTGTTCCCGACCAAGGCTACCCTCTTGGATGAGGTGAAGGAGATAGACGGTCTCAGCACAAATGTTATCAACGTGGTCAATGCAGTTTCAACACAAGAGGAAATCCTGGCAGCGGTATGGTGTTTGGATAATTACAACGTGCTATCTCACCCAACCTCGAACCGCTGGAACCTCGTTGTCTATGAGCATCTCCTTCGACAAAAGGATGGACTCGAGCGTCTTTTTTCTACGCTCGGACAGAGGACCGTCCCAAGCATGGGGTTTCACCGCTATAGGAAGCCGAGCGTGGTGACCACCAAGGAGAGCAAGTGGGATTTGAGGAGACCAGACTGTCATCTTTCCCAATGGAAGACCTCTCTATCGGAAAAACAAATCGAGCGAATCCTAAGGATCGTCTCCGCGTTCGATATTCGTCTCTATTCTCACGATGTTGAACCAAACGATACTGCTTTTAAAGCATAGCGGGTTACTTGCGGATAGTCCCTAGTTGATACTTGCTGTACAGTGTTGTCCTATCTTCATGGATGAGTTCAGAGGCAAGCTGTGCCTCTTGGGAAAGGGCGGTGATTTCGGTTGGGATTCCCCGGTCGCTCCTTGTCGTGGTGTACAATATTTTTCCCCCTTCGCTCCCATATTTGATGAGCTCTCTGAGCTGCTGATGAAAGGCCGTATGTTCCACCCAGTCAAAGATGTTTGAGAGGTTGAATTTCGTAAAATACTCACGAGGAAACATAGGTAACACCTCAGCTACGGGAGCCGACATCATTTCTATTCTCTCAAGTCTTTGTCGCACCTTATTGTAGTTTTGTTCCATCAGGTATGGGGGGAAACACTCCTTATTATGATAGTATCCTAATAACATCAGTGATGCGAAATGATTTTGTTGTACGGGCAGGAAGCTGAACACTTCTTCGACGATCTTCGTATGCTCTGGTGGATAATGGACGTGTCGGAGATACTCGAGATACCCTGTTGACCGTTTCCTCCGATATGGGAGTTCTCGTACTGCTCGCAGGCATAAGATTAATTTCACAACCTGATCCTGGGAGGTGAACCACTGATAGAGCCGCCAAGGGAATCCGTAGATGTTGTGATTAAAATATTCGGTTTGCTCCTTGATATCACAGGTGAGGAAAAAATTTTCGATCGTCGATCTCCCTTTGAAGAACCGCAAGAATTTGCCAACATTTTTTACGTTTTGTTCGCCAACGAGCAGTACCCCTTTTTGAATCGCGTACGAGTTCCTATCCCATAGTGCTCGAGCCTTATTGCTTAGGTTTTGTCTTATGGTCTCATATAATTGTTCTCTTTTACTCGAGGGTTTAACGCCCATGAATTGTAAAAATTGCTGGTAATCTAGGATCCTTAACGCTTCCATCTTTAATTCTAAAAGGTAGTTTTGATATGGGTTGTAATCAACCGCGACAATTTTTTTTGGGTCATAGACTAGAAAGTTAAGAATGTTACAACCTCCAGAGGTTATGGAAAAAATGACGTCACCCCTATCGACCTGTAAGGCTTTTTGAATTACTTTGAAATCCTCCCAGCACGTGTAATAATCAATTTTATTCATGGTGAAGAGCTTTGAGTGATAATACCGGCCTCGGGATGTCTTCATCAACAAATGATAAACCACGATAAGTATAATATCATTCACTTTCTCATGAATTGTGCTTTGCGTAATTACACAATGACTACGCACAAAGGGGTGAGATTCCTTTAGTGATTATGTTTTTCATTTTAATCGACAAAACGAAAGGAAAAAGTTCGTCGATAATACGTCGTTTTTGTGGGCGTTTTTTCTTACTTCATAACCTTCAGACCACTAAGCCCATGTTATTATGCAGAATCTCATATCCCTGCTTCTAAAAAAAATACAAGAGGGATTCTATCTTATATGTTTCTGGTGAAGGACATCGACTCCAGTTTTAAAAGTTTTCAAGTCATTTCTTCTATGAAAGGTGTTTGTTCAACAAAGTCTTCATGCAACCCCCATATTTTATTGCCGGATTGCCTTGATAGACACCGCCCTTTTCTAACACCTGATCGGATTGTACGACGCTACCTGGTTGCACGATCACGTCATCCTCGATGGTCACACCAGGTAAAATCACTGATCTGTTCCCAATGAAACAATTATTGCCGATTCGTACCTTTTTATTGATCATTTTCTTAAATGAAAGATGGGTGTAGATCATCGCATACCCGCCGATCAAGGTGTGATCTCCGATGGTCACTGCGAAGGGCTCGTCGATCAACTCGGTCCCGGCGACCATGCTTCCTTTCCCAATCTGTAACCCCACTAGTTTTAAAAATAACAACCGAAGCGGCACCAAAGGAATGATACCCACAAGGCTGAGCGATGGACGATAGAGGGTGAAAAACAACAGATGACGGAAAAAACCGCCATCTTTCAGGGAAAGATCGTATTCCCCTTCCTTGACCCGGATGCGAAAGAGTTTGATAAAAAGACCAGGGACGAACGTTTCAAAAATGATGAAAAAAAAGAAACAAAACACGAGAAGAACGGCATGGAGAACATAATGTACGACCCCTGAAAAAGGGATATGTCGGATGATGAAAACATATGAGAAAATGACTGGCAACAGTCCAAGAACATAGGCTGAGACCGGTAGAAGAAATAGCACTGCTCCTCTCCTTATGGATCTGATTGAAAAACCGGGTTGAACGGAGAATTCCTCGTTGTTCATTTACGAAAAGGATAACGTAAGGATATAAAGAATTTTTCAATTGAAGAAATGAATCTATTTTTTGTCCTTTATTACTTCCTTTGCCGGGGTCCCTGCATAGAATTTCCCTTGCTCCAGACGCGTGTCTTTGATCACGACGCTGTGGAGACCAAGGGTCACGTTGTCCTCGATCACAACTCCAGGCATGATCACCGAGAACCCCCCGATGAGGCAGTTATTACCGATTGTTACCTTCTTCATTACGAGTTTCCTCTCACCGATGTGACTGAGCAAATGGGACCATCCGCCTACCATCATTTGTTCTCCAATCTCGATCAGGTAGGGATCATGGATGATTTCACTACCAGCAAGCATGCTGGTTTTGCCTATTTTTAACCCCACTAATTTGAGATAGCGGATCCTCAGAGGAGGCGCAAGGGGAGAACATTACTGAGTTTTAATGACAGGCGATAGAGTGCATAAAACAAGGAGTATTTGAAAAAATTCCAGTCAAGAATGGAAATGCCATAGGTTCCTTCAGCCACCCGTATGCGAAGGAGACGGATGAAGAGCCCAGGGATGAAAGTCTCAATGACGATGAACAGGAAGAACAAGACCACGAGGAACCCTGAAAAGAAGAGGAGATGAAGGATGTTGCCCAGGTTGAGGTATCCAAGGACGAACACGAGTGACCAAAGAAGAGGAAATAACCCAAGCGTGTAGGCGAAAAAAGGTGCGAGCAGGAGGATGAGCACCCGGCTGATGGATTTCAAAGAGAAATCATATTTTTGCATGCCGTTCCTGTATCCATCGCGATAGCGCGTCATACCTATCCTCAATTCTGTCTGATTGGATAAGTGTTTTCTTCAATGGCTTTATTAAAGGTCTTTGACAGATTGTGTTGTTTTTAGAGCCGAGTCGCGGAACATGTAGTATCTCCGGATGAATGCTGACACAAACAGGCCGATCCATCCCCAGCCAAAGAGCCATTGGATCGGGATGTTGAGAATCGCAGGCATGGAATTCGGTGGGTACCCCCACATGTCGAAAAAGCTGCTGCCAAGTATCTCCATGACCATACCGATCACCAGTGATACCACGACATCCCAGAAAAGGCAATTTTTTAGTTCCGCGTGGTTTCCTTTCTTGCTCACCGGGATTTTTTTCTGCAGATAATCACTGATTAATACAAACCCAGCAATGACCACGCCCCAGAGCAGGATAATTGCCGCTGGAACATCTTTCCAGAGATAAAGAGAGAATCCAGTATATGAGAACTTTGATTCCGCCCACAGTTCCCACCAGAACCCTACGAAGATACCGATGAGGAACGCCCAGAGATAAAAAACAATGTTCTTTCTTCCCAAGTAGAACATCGCGGCTAAGGCGAGGAGAGCAATGAGTTCCCAAAGCATGGTTGCTATGATGATTCACTTCTTTATAATTATTGTTCTCCAGGAAAAAAATCTGGTGGGCAACGGTGAGCATAGATCCTTTTCGACCGCTTCTTTTGCACGTTTTTTATCCTTCATTCCTAGTGGTGGACGGAAGTATATAAAGAATATTGGGATGCAAATATTAATATAACCTATCGTCTTTCTATTTTATATAAAAAAAAATTATGGAGGAAGGACATGAAGAAAGTTTGTGTCGCGCTATTAATAACAACGCTGATGCTTGCAATGATACCAATCGCCGCTGGAATACAGCCGGTTGTCAATGAACGTCAGAACCCGAATGTCGATGGTCTCTTTGGCAGGACGTATCTGAGAGGAATCATTATTGGATACCATGATTATGGGCTTCGGAAAGAGGTGACCGCGATTTTCTGCCGCTATACGATCATTAAATTATTTCACCCGCCGGTGTCTGGGTTCTACGTGCTACACCATCTAACGTTCCTCCGAAAGTTCGTCGGGTATCACGGCTTGTTCCTCATCAATGGGGTCTTCCACGGAACATCGTTTACCTAAAGCAACGGCGTAAGACCTTCGCATATCACCAATGATGGTAAAAGATCATTGGTTTTTCTCTCTTTTTTTCATTTTTTCCTTGAGGTTTTCTCCTGGAGACGATGGTGGAACCGAAAAGTTTATAAAGGGAAGTTAACAATTGTTAATTATAGAGAGATGANNCCTCCCTAACAGACCATCAGCAATTCAATCCCTCTTCTGTTTCCCCTTTTGAAACCACACTACAAGGTTCATCGTGGCAGACTATGGTTTCTTTCCAGTGTTCTCAACAAGAAGAAAGATGTTGATGGAAAGGAGCGGTACGAAAATGAAAAACAGGTACTCCTC
>DAYE01000042.1:1711-24802 GCA_002506745.1 Euryarchaeota archaeon UBA33 | reverse complement strand
ATTGCAGGTAGATTGCAATGGCGCGTTCGTGCATGGGATCAGGCAGGCAATCCTGGTTTTTTTTCGGAAAAAAGAAATCTCACCGTTTTTGATTTCTCGCTTACTACAACCTCCTCAACACTTACGATCCTACGAGGGGGGACTGGAAGTACTACCATTCAAATAAAGAAAAGTTTTGGTGAAGATGAAACGATAACCTTAACAAATGAATGGAGTGGGATTGCCCCAACAGGGGTATCTGTTGATTTTAGTACAGTATCAGGGAATGGTTCATTTACCTCCAATATAGATTTTGAAACAAGTGGAGATGCATCAACCGGTGAATTTATCTTCAATGTTATAGCAACAAGTCTTACAGGGACGAGAACTCTTCCNNCTAACGGTCCGTATTGCTGGGATGATTTTCCAGATGTCTTCTTCTCCGACAGCTTTTTCTCTTACAAGAAGTGATGCTGATGAATCGAGAATATCTATAACGTTCCAATATGGTTCAAAAGATACAGTATCTCTTTCTGGAGGTTGGATTGGNNATTCTATCAATTTCAACATCAAATCAGGCATCATCTGGAGAATACACCTATAAGATAACTGCAACGGGAGGCGGAATCAGTGACTGGATCTATATTTCATTAGATATAAAAACTAATCTTACACTCACCTTACAATCAGATAAAACAACCTATGAAAAAGGACAGGAAATACATTTATCTGGAACTGTTCAAGATCCAAACGGGAATACAGTAAAAGACGGTATGGTAACACTAAATTTGTCGACAGGGACATGGAGTGAACAAATAACTGCCAATGTGGCCAATGGTTTTTTTCAAACAAAATATTTTGTAACATTTGATAAATTCGAGGGAAACTGGGTGGTATCTGCAACAGCAGTAGATTCCCTTGGACATCAAACCACTCTCGCGACTCGAATCAATATTGTTATTACCGTTCCTGAGACATATAAGTATTATACAATTACCGTTCTTAGTCCACTACCCGGTCAGGTCTACAAACGAGGAGAAGAAGTATCCTTTACGGTCAGCATCGTTGAAAATGAAACAAAAATTCGCGATGCAACGGTATCGATTCAGTCACCAGATGGAGCTAAAATATTTTTATCTGAGATTTCACCAGGTCTCTATACAAAAAGTTACAAACTGAAGATGAACAGTAAGCTAGGAAACTGGAGTGTATATATCGCAGGGTCAACTGGTGAAAATGAATTGTTTAAAGCAGGGTTCAGCTACATCCCTATAAAGGTCGAACCGACACAGCTGTCACTTGAAATAATTGAACCGACTACCAGAAGCTTCGAAACAGGAGAGAAAATAACTCTTGTTGTGAAACTCTTCTACCTTGAAGGTTCCCCTGTCGAAGAAGGAATCGTCTCTATAACTAAGACCGATGGGACCATATTAAATTTTAAAAAATCTGGAAATGGTTTGTATACAACAGGATATTCGGTGACCGATGAGGATTTAGGGTACTTAAATATGGAGATATCAGCAATTGATGTCTACGGAAACCTTGGTGTCACAGAAGGAACGACGTTTGCAATCATTCCAATGCAAATATCAAGTTATTTTGTCAGGTATTGGTGGGCAACAAGCATCATATTGATAGGATTGATTGTAGCATTAGGAATTGTCACCCGTGATGTATCACGAACGGTGAGATTACGAAATTTCAAACGTGAGGTTATCGAATTAAGCAGACTTAAAAAGGACAAGGCAGCAGAATATTTCATAACAGGGTCGATCTCCAGAGAAACATATGATAATCTCTTACAGGAATATGAAAGCAAATTAGCAAAACTGGAAAAACAACGACACATCCTAGAAAAAAAGATGCAGAAAAAAAAGATTTAATGTCATGAAAGAAAAACAGTATGGAAAATGTCATGAAGGATACGAGGAGATGCCAGTGAAAAGATATCGTCTATTTGTCTTTGCGATCATGTTACTAAGTGTTGGTCAATTTTTTTCTATTACGCTTTCAACATCTTCTCCATCATTTGATTATTCCTTATTGCTTCAAAATGATGAGTTCCAGCTAGTGCCTGGGAAGAATATCACAATTACTTTGTTTGTCAATCAATCAGGAAATAGTACAGGGATCGTTTCTCTACAAGGAAACTGGGTTGAGAACACCCCTGCAGGGATATCTAGTTCCATTCAACCAACAACAGGAGTAACTCCTTGTAGATGCACAATTACCTTCCAATCATCCATTCTTTCAAATCCAGGAGTATATACCTACAAAATTTCTGCACAATCAGAAAGAAGCAATCATTCTATCGATATTCATCTCACTGTGACGACAGATTTGACAGTACAATTATTTACTGACAAAGCCGAATATGTAAAAGGACAACAGATTCACCTCTACGGAAATGCAACCACTTTTGATGATGATATCGTTGATTCTGGGGATGTTATCATATCCATTGCAAATGCAAAGAAGAACATATCTCTCAGAACTCAAATTCAAAATGACTCCTATGAATTTTTTATTCCAATTTCCTATGGAGATACTGAAGGAGTTTGGACAGTACAGACTAGAGTAATCGATACAGAAGGACATGTAGGCGTCGAATCGAAATCCATCACAATTTCCACGCCCCCAGCGATTATGCGTTTTGCTGTCGATTTCTATTCTCCACCGAATAAAGCAATTTATCAAAGAGGGGATACGTTTGATATCTCGGTCTATGTTACCGAAAACCTACAAAGCGTTCGAAATGCAACTTCATTCTGTACATTACCCTCCTTAGTGACAATACCTCTGGTTGAATACACACCAGGGAACTACAAACAAAACTATAACATCCCTTGGGATGCACCCATTGGCGAATGGTTTTGTACTGTTGATAGTATAAAAAACATCAGTGGAATAGTAAAAGTAGGCGGGAGTGCGCTATCAATCATTATTGAACCTGCCCCGTTACAAGTTACTATTTTAGAGCCACAAACCTTACAATTTTCAGCGAATTCCATCATTTCTTTTAAAGTCGAGGTCCGATATTTAGATAACTCGTTAATGAAAACAGGGACAGTACTACTAGGTACCTCTCAGGGAAATATTACGTTACAGAATGAGAATAATGGGATGTACACGACCAATATTTCTGTCACAACCCAGGACATCGGAAGTCAAGTCTTTGAAATAAACGCCCAGGATTTATTCGAAAATAAAGGGGAAATAAAAAAAATCTTTTTAATCACATCAGAATCACAATCAACCATAATTCTCATAGTAATCCCCTTACTTGCAGCAGGTATATGTGGAATAATTGGTTTCGCATTCATAGGAAAAATGTATAAATCTCGACGCGTAAAAACCATTCAGGAAGAGATGATAGAAACGAAAAGACTACAAGAAGAAGCTGCAAAAAAATATTATAAGGAAGGATCAATTTCGAAGGAAATATATGAAGCACTTATCTATGAACATACACAACGCTATGCTCATCTCCAAAAAGAAGAACGAAAAATTAAACACAAATAAATGGTAAAAAAACTTACTTTTATAGAATGTCACAGAGCCGCCCCTGTAATAATCCAAATACTTATGAGGAACAAAATTTCATTTTAACACCTAAATCCTCATCAAACCTGAATAAAAAGAAACTTCTGAAGAACATCATATATATTTATCAACGATGAATAAAATAACAGAAACCTCTTTATAAAGAGTATATTAAACCTCACATCCAGTAAAAGAATAATATTATAAACCTGTAGTTTACTCCCCTGAGTCCAATATGGAGCGATTTACCAAATTCAAAACCATGATATTCCCGCGGGAAGTCATCGTTGGTCATAATACGACCGATCAGATCAAAGGAATCTGCAGTCATCTTGCACCAAGTAACAATGTGTTGCTTGTCTGCGATAAGAACACCAAGAAAATATCTGGTGATCGCATTGAAAAAATTCTTTCTGGTGCTGGGTATGATATCAACATGGTTGTACTCTCCTTACCCTTGATAAAACGAGATGTGCTTCCTGCATGGCCGACAATACGGGAAGTCAATACAGTTGTAAAAGAAGCTAAAAGAACAGGTTCGGATTTCCTCCTCGGTGTTGGTGGAGGCTCTGTCATTGACGTCACAAAATGTGCTACCTATGAACTCTCAACAAATTTTGTCAGTGTTCCGACATCTGCATCCCATGATGGAATGGCATCACCCCGCGCTGCGCTTAAAGACAAGAAAGGATCCATCTCAAAGACAGCAGTTTCACCAATAGCAGTACTCGCAGACACCGCTGTCATCATGAGAGCCCCCTATCGTATGCTTGCCTCAGGATGCGCTGATGTGATATCAAATCTGACCGCGGTGAAAGACTGGGAGCTTGCCCATCGCCTCAAGGACGAAGAATTCAGCACATTTGCCGCATCACTCTCCACAACATCCTCTCAGTTGTTGCTGGACAAGGCAGAGGATATCCGTACAGGCCTTGAAGAAGCAGTCTGGCAGGCCATAAAATGTATGGTCGTATCAGGCGTCGCGATGAGCGTTGCGGGAAACACACGCCCTGCATCTGGTGCTGAACATATGTTCTCACACATGCTTGATTCCATCGCCCCGGGAAAAGCACTACATGGGGAACAATGCGGGGTTGGCTCTATCATGATGATGTTCCTCCATGGGGGAGACTGGCAGCTTATCCGTGATGCATTAAAAATGATTGGAGCCCCAACCACAGCAAAAGAACTCAACATCCCGAAGAAAAAAATAATCCAGGCACTTATGGGTGCGCAGAAAATACGCCCTGACCGATATACTATCCTTGGTGAACTTGGGTTAACAGAGGACGCTGCAAAGAAGCTAGCGAAAATAACTGGAGTGATCTAATGGTCCTTGTGACACTAGTAGGTGAACAACTGGCTGTGGAAGGACAAGAATTTGTCTACCTTGGGTCGAACAGCGAATGCAGAAATTGTCAACTAAAAACCGTCTGTTTCAACCTGAAACCAGGGAGAAACTATCGTATCACCAAATTACGGGAAAAATTCCATGAATGCAACATCCATGAGGGAAAAGTAATCGTCGTAGAAGTCGAAGAACTCCCTTTAACCGTTGCGGTTACCAAAGAACTCTCTGAGGGAGCAACGACAACAATCGAAAAGAAAGATTGTAAGAACATCGGGTGCGATTCATTTGAGATTTGTACGACCACAGCACTTCAAAATGGGAAAACGTATACCGTTAAGAAGGTATACGAAAAATTGACCTGCCCAAAAAATTACGAGTTATATAAAGTCGATGTTTCAGAGATATAGCGTAGAACCACTTTGTAAATATTTCTGATACAAAGAAAAATAGGAGAAAGATTATATCTTCGCTTCAGCTTTTAACAATTTCACCTTATCTGTCTTCTCCCAGGTGAAATCAGGTTCCTCTCGTCCAAAGTGACCATAGGCAGCCGTGCTCTTAAAGATGGGTCGTCTCAAGTCAAGTTGACTGATAATATCAGCGGGACGTATTGGGAAAAATTCTCTAATGAGTTTGTCGATAACATCTAGAGGAATCTTGTTTGTGCCAAAACAATCGATGTTGATGGACACCGGTTCTGCCACACCAATGGCGTAGGCGAACTGGATTTCACATTTATCTGCGATCCCTGAGGCGACAAGGTTTTTTGCGATATACCGGGTCGCATACGCAGCACTACGGTCGACTTTTGTGGGGTCTTTTCCAGAGAAAGCACCACCACCATGTCTGCCAATACCTCCGTAGGTGTCGACAATAATCTTCCTTCCGGTTAAACCAGCATCTGCGTACGGACCACCACGGATAAATGCCCCTGTCGGGTTGACGTGGAAAATTGTGTCCTTATCAATCCACTCATTGCAGACAGGTTTGATAACCATTTCAATGACATCTTTTCGTATCCGCTCATGGGCAACACCACCATCGTGCTGGGTAGACACAACAATCGTATGAGCCCGGAGAGGTTTTCCTTTTTCATCGTATTCAATGGAAACCTGTGATTTCCCATCAGGTCGTAAGTATGAGATACGACCGGTTTTCCTCATCTCTGATAATCGCTTGGTCAGTTTATGGGCAAGAAGGATCGGTAACGGCATGAATTCCTTGGTTTCATTACAGGCGTACCCGTACATCATTCCCTGATCGCCGGCTCCTTGCTCCTTGTGCAGTCCTTTTCCTACCGTGACACCTTGAGAGATATCAGGGCTTTGTTCAGTGATCTGAACCCACACCGAGCAGGTTTCCCATTCGATGCCGTATTCGGATTTCGTATATCCGATTCCTTTGATAGTATCACGAACGATATGAGGAATATCGATGTAGGCATCTGTGGTCATTTCACCAAAGACCATAACCCCTCCATTCTTTGTCCCTGTCTCAACAGCGACCCGTGAGTTTTTATCCTGCCGGAGTGCTTCATCCAGGATCGCATCAGAGATCAAATCGCACATTTTATCGGGATGTCCTTCAGTGACCGATTCGGAGCTTATGATATTCTTTCGTTTTGTCATATCTTCACCCAGTTAAGAACCTCTTATGTACGGAATTCCACAACCAGAAGGAATTTATTAAGTTTATCAAAGGGGAAAAGGTTGGTGAAAGAATAAAGAAAAAAAATAATGAGTTGGTTTACCCTATTTTTCTCGTTGTCGTCCACATGTCGTCTTCGATGGTATTGTAGATATCATCATCAGAGACGTTCTTTGGTTGTTTTTTATCTACAATAAGGGCGTTCCGATCTATGCTACCCTCTTTTGAATAGCGAGCGATGGTGTCTTTTTTAAGGCGCCAGTAATGGGTACGCCACTCCCGTCCATCATATAACGTGGTTTCTTCCCGTTCTGTCGTTAACATCCCTTCTTCTTCAAGGATGTAGAACAACTGTCGGTCTTCAGGGTCAAGGACGTTGTCGATGACCCGGTCATCGAATCCGAAAATATCCATGACGAACCCTGCGTCCCTTTTTGCTTCTTCGATGTCGATACCGACCCGATTGGCGATTGCTTTTGATAAATCATCGAGTGTTATAATGGTCATAAAAATCATCTTCCTTTAGGTCTTCATGTTTCTTTTTAATCTCTCTTCCTTCCATGGATGTTTATTTTTAAACTAATTCGCAATATATCTGTATGGAACTTCTATATATAATTTTCTCTATTTGGCAGGTTTTTCGTTGTTTTTTGGGTCAAAAATATAAAAATTCGGAGTGTTTAACCTAAAATACCAGCTGCATGATACTCTGGGTGGTGTGTGAATGGAGTCTTTCCTTCAAAAACGATTACTACAGAGACTACTAAGCCTCGAGAGAAAGGAACTGCCCTCGTTTCATATCGTCATGCTTCCCGATTTCTTTGTTGACCATTTTGTGTATTTTGATTCGTTAGAGAAGACATGCCAGGATGTACAAAGTATTGCGGTACGAGGCGGGGGTAACCAACCAGGGATTCCTCAGCGGATTCAACAAGGAGGAAACGCTGCGAATACTGCCCTGGGGCTTGCACGCCTTGGGATGAGTGCTCATTTGATATGTCAAACGAACCCCTTGGGTTTGCATCTTCTCCAATATTTGTTAGGTAAAAACGGTGTGGATCTTTCTGGAGTACATACCGATGGGAATCTTGCGATGACCGCAGCCCTAGAATTTCAGAAGCCACGGGCAAACATCATGATCGGGGATCCAGGGTCGGTTGCGACGTTTACTTATGAACAGTTAAACAACCATGATCATGAGTTGATTTCGTCTGCGAATCTTGTCGGAGTGACAAATTGGAATCTGAATCGTTTTGGGACTGACCTTGCATGTAAGGTTTTTGAGAGGGCAAAAAAGCAGAACGTGAAAACATTCTTTGACTCTGGCGATCCCTCACCCCGGGTGCAAGATATTCCCGAACTGATAGAGAAGGTTTTGATGAATCCTCAGTTAGACCTGTTTGGGCTCAATGAAAACGAACTCCGATATTATAGCAATAGCCCATGTAAGACCCAGACAGATATGATATCCACGTTAGAATCATTGAAAAAGAAAATACCAGCACGTGTTGATTTCCATACATCTCAATTTTCAGGTTCAGTTCAGGATACAGTCACGGTCATTCCGACCATTCCTCTTTTGACAGTGTACCGGTCTACTGGCGCAGGTGATGTATGGAACGCAGCGAATATTTTTGCAGACTTTCTTGGATTTGCAGTTGACGAACGTCTGTTGTTCGCAAACATTGTTGCGGGACAGTATGTTTCTTCGCTGGATATTCTTCCGCCAAGCCTTGACATGATCATTAATTTTATTAAAAATAACATATAAATTAACAATTTTTTAAAATACAAATCCGAGTTAACCCTGAGATTTATAGGAAGGTTTTTATACAAAATATATTAATTCTATAAAAAAATTTATATACTATCTCTCCTTATCAATTTCAGAATGGGGGAGGCATATATTTTTTTTAATCTCTCCTCACCACCTTCAAACTTCCCCATTCTCTCCTTATTTGCTACGAGAACAAAATCCGTTGTATTTTTCTGCTGATACTCTTACGATATTTCTCATCGCTGATGATCATCAGGACCCAATCTGGAGCGATCCGTGAACGAATCGCCTTGGCAATTGGAGTAAAATCATCTAAGCTTTTGGCATGATCACGGTCAATCACCTGAATATCCGTATTATTGATCCGTGGTTCCGCTCGCAACAGCTCCGGTCGTGGGATATCGATAATGATATGACCCTTGGGGATACCGAAAATATCCTCTAGTTCTTGTTCTTTGTTTCGCCTATGTGACACATCCTCGAACTGCTTAACGATCTTAAGACCTTCTTTGTCTAAATCGAACAAGGAGACGGTATAGGCTTGTTTGAAGAGGTCACGGTATTTTAATCGGGTGATAATCTCCTGTTGGAACCGACCCATTGTTTTAAGGGAGACCATGATCTCCGCATCAGTCATCCGGAAAAACTCAAACGGCTCCGCGTCTGGTATCTCCTCCAGTGCCTTCGAAAGCATGAGTTCCGGGATACGGACCGTTTTATGGTAATACACTGAAGAATACATCAATGCACGCGCCATCAGGATGTTTTCAACCACGCTGACCCCTTTGCGCATCATCGCCAGATTTCCCTTATATATCATCATCGTTCTCAAGAGACGCTGGAGATCGATCATCCCATATGCAACACCGGTGTAGTATGCATCACGCATCAGGTAATCCAGTTGATCAACATCAATCGTACTATTCAAGAGTTGACCGAGATATGGTTTTTTCGATGGTTCCCCCCTGATTATAGCAACGATTTCTTTTTTATTTACCTCATGTTTCTCAAGGATTTCATGAACCGATGGCGCGGTGATGAACTGACGTTCATTCCCCTCAAAGACAGCATACTTCCCAAGGATAAGCGTCTCAGTGAGATCAACGTGGTCAACACCAAATCTTTGCAAGAGAATCGACTCTAAGGTATGAGAGAAAGGACCATGACCGATATCATGCAGTTGAGCAGCACAGGTGAGGAGTGTTTTCTCTGTTTCTTTCAGAGCAAGGATGTCTGCGATTTGAGAAGCAATCATAGAACTCCCAAGAGAATGCTCAAACCTAGTATGATGCGCACCGGGGAACACGAGATGGGCAAACCCAAGTTGTTTGATGTTATGAAGACGTTGTACTTCCGGTGTTTCAAGCAGGTCGACGAGGCATCCAGTGATTTTTATATCACCATGGATCGGGTCTCTGACGATTTTATGAGTTTCAACCATATGTTTTCCAGCTCAGAAACAGAAAAAGAGTTGAAATAGTTTTGTTACTCAGAAACACCCTTTAGGGTAAACTTTAAAACAAAATCCATCATTAAGTATCTGAACAATAAAACAAATGCTTGTGAGGTGCTCGTATTACAAAAACTATCCTATTCTCCTTAGAAAATTGTATAAAATGCCAGGAGACAAAAGAACTGCTTGTCGGAAGAGAAGATGTCGAAATCATCACGTTCCCCCATGATCTGAATCAGTGGCATGAGGAGGACTTCACATTGGCAAAAACCCATAACGTGTTTGAGGACCTCCAAAAAACCGCACCGATCCTGTGGCTTGATGGAGAAAAAAAAATCGGATATCTCAGAATACGAAAATGGCTCCAAGATGCACAAAAGTGACCAGTTTTTTTTCCTCAGGTTCATCCAAATGTTAATCAATATGATGTTGCTACCCGAAAACAATGGATAATCTTGAGATGATTAAAAAGAAAAAACTTGAACAATTGAAAAAGCAGTATATGAATGGAGGTAAAACTATGGAAAATAAATTGCCAGACACCCCAATCCAATTGATTGATGCTGATATCGATGAGATCATACGGAAATTTTCGACAATCGTAATCGACTGCTGGGCCCCCTGGTGTGGTCCCTGTCGTATGATAGGTCCGGTCATCGAAGAGCTCGCAAAAGAGATGCAAGGGAAAATCGTCTTTGGGAAGTTAAACGTAGACGAAAACCCGCAGACCTCGATGAAGTATGGCATCATGAGCATTCCAACGATGCTTGTGTTCAAAAACGGTCAGCTTGCCGACCGGTTTGTTGGAGCAATGCCAAAGGAAATGCTTCTGCAGAAATTAAAACCGTACCACTAACTCCTTGTTTGATGATGATGATTCCTGGAATAAAAAAAATCCTGTTTCTTTTTGTTGCAGTTCTTTTTATTTTTCTGCTGGTTTTCTCAGGTTGTACAGAAGAAAAAAATGGCACGGGGGACGATTTTTCATTTACTACTTTAAATGGGGAGATGAAACGCCTGAGTGATTTTTCCGGGAAGGTTGTGGTGCTCGATTGCATGGCAGTGAATTGCCAACCATGCATGTATCAGATGTTTGAGCTACAGAAGATCTCAGAGAATTATTCAAGCAATGATGTCGCTATCCTTTCGATTGATGTCTGGGTATCGAATGGGGAGACAGCATCCATGCTTCAAGAGATGATCAATGAGTTCAAAAACCAAGCAAATATGACCTTGAACTGGACATTTGGTCTTGATGACCCAGAAGGAACCATCGAAAACACCTATGCCAAAGAGGGAGTACCATCTCTTTATATCTATGACAAAAAAGGAAATATTTATTACTCCCACGTGGGTTATGAATCTTATACAGATCTTGTAACCAAGATCGATGAAGCATTGATAAAAAATTAGAGGGAGAAACGAAAAATATGAAGAACGAAAGAAAATTTATACCAATCATTGTAATCATAAGTCTCGTTGGAACAATTGCTGGTTCAGTAGTCGCAGCAGGGGTAACGTTTGGAACTATCACGGTTACTCCATCAGGACCCGCTGCGTTATCAACTGTGACAATCTCAGTACCGATAAGTGGCGAAGCACCATCCGAAGTACGGGTGACTGTGGAGGAATGTAATGGAAAAACCGGTGTCTGTTATCCTGATATCCAAAATGTCTCAATGCCACTTATCAGCTCAAGTATTTATCGAACAGATGTGACATTGAAACATTCAGATGCGACATACATCACGTGTAAGATTGTCGCAAAAATCGGTGGTGTCTGGCAACAATCCTCAGATAAGAGGGTGAACCTTTCCGCGAATACGGATGGAAACAACGATGGCAAAAAGACACCAGGATTTGAAGTCGTGGTGTTCGCGATAGCAATCGGTGTCAGTTTGATAGTGATCCGTCGTAAGAGAGTTAAATGAAGTTACAAATAAAACGATTGACCTCTCAGATTATTCTTTTCTTTTCTGCTAACCTGGGCTACCCTGGTTATCCTGGATTGAAAACCGGTTTTTGTTATCCTTTTTTTTATTGTCAGGCATGTCCAGCAGCAACCTCTGCATGCCCGTTACGATCATTGGAACAAAGCGTCGATAAAGGCAGTTTTACCTGGAGGTTGTTTTTATTTCCTCTTCTTATCATCGGGTTCCTTGGGGTTTTAACAGGACGTGCGGTGTGCGCCTGGGCTTGTCCCATTGGATTATTACAACGGGGGACAGGACGTGTTGCAAGGAGGGTGAAAAAAACCTCGCTTGCACGAAAACTTGGGGCATATAAAGCAGAGAAATATTTCCGTTATACAAAATATGTTCTCCTCATCAGTTTGGTGTTTGTCACCTCCTATCTGATCGGGTTTATCTTTACCGATATCTGCCCGGTTGGGTTTCTGACAGGAACCATCCCGGTTCTTATCCTGAACCCGGGGAAATTTGTTCCGGGCTTTTTTTTCCCGGTCGCCTTAGTCATTTTTGCCCTTTTTATCGTCCTCATCTTCCTTATTGAGCGAGGCTGGTGTCGGTATTTCTGCCCTGTTGGTGCGCTCCTAGGGCCGTTTAATAAGATAAGTTTCCTTCACATCGCAGTCGATACAAAAGAGTGTGTTCACTGCAATGTCTGTTCGTATGAATGTCCTATGGGGATTGACGTACCAAACATGCATCGGGACCCAGAGTGCATTTTATGCGGGAAATGCGTGACTGCCTGTCCAAATGAATTGATTACCTTTGAGAGGAAGGGGCAATGAAAAAATTCTTTGCGCTACAAGTGTGTGCCATTCTGGTAGTTTCAGGTTTGCTTGGAGGGATGTTTGTGTCTACCTCTGTCTATGATGAGGTACGATCCGGTATTGTGCTTGTGTTGTGTTTAAGCTGCTTGAAGCTTGAGCCGAAAACCCTTGCGGATTTCACCTTCGAAACCGTCGATGACCAACCTCATCCAGAGTTTGTTTTAGAGAATTTATCCCACGGACCAGTGTTTTTACATTATAGCGGTGATGCTTGTGCTGGGTGTGATGTGATGTACCCGGTGGTAAAAGACCTCTTTTCTATCGACTTTGGAAAACAGGACATGTTCCATTCCATCGTCAGCTTTGAGAACTCCTCGGTCTCCTACATTTATGTGAACATCCACCACACCATCCCAGAATTGAGAAATGCTCAACCTATTTACGACAAAGATCATGTCGCGGGAATTCCAATGTTTACTATTGTGACGTTAGGCTACGACAATGGAGATGTAAAACCGAAATATACAACATTGTATGGGACGTTGGCGACGTATGGATGTGATACCGATGCGCAGCGACTCGTATTTCTTCAACAGCTCCTGCGACAAAGCATTGATATGTACAACGAAAATGAAGCAGGTTATCCACATCATTCATAAAAAAAAAATGGGAAAAAAAGAGCGAAGGAAAACAATTTTCTTATATCTCACCGGCTATAATCTTTTGTCTGAGTATCTCAAATTGTGGCCGTGTTAACGTGCACACATTTGTTTTTTCGCCAATAATCACTTTATCACTCCGGACATCCACGACAGGACATTTCGGAGGGACACATACTCCATCATTGCACAATACAACTTTCATATTATCCCTCTAATTATCAATTGTTAACTCTCTATTAGGCTCTGGACATTTAAATAACTTTCGAAAGAAACACAAAAAAAGGCCATGTTCTAAGCATAGCGGGTTATCGTATACTTCTTTTTATCAATCAAAGAGACGATCCGGGGACCCTGTGAGGTATCAACAGAAGCAACCTCTTTGACGGTGACTGTCACATCAGAGCCCATCTTTTCCTGGAATCCTTTCCGGATGAACTCGAAAATCTCCTCGACAGATGGACCAGTGGTACGAAGCGTCTCATCGATAACAACCTGGATTTCCAGGGTCGTGAAATCATGTTGTATGATCTTTGTGTTCTTCACCTTGTTTGTTTTTAATTTGTAGAGTATTTTACTATAAATCTCTGAAAACGCGGAGGGAAGTAACACCGTACCATCAGACAGATACAATGCAAGATCGTTTCGTCCGTATACTTTTTTTATCAATTGGCCTGCTTTCCCACAGGGACACACATCTATGAATGGAGATACGATGTCATTGATTGCATTATACCGAAGAATCGGTGTTCCTTTTCCATGGAATTTTGTGATAATCATCTCTCCGGCTTCACCTGAGCGGACTGGTTTTCCATCTCCTAAGAACTCTGCGTAGACGAGGTCTGACATCAGATGGTAGCTTCCTTGTTTACATTGATAACCAATCAGACCAGATTCTGTTGCCCCGTAGACCTCGAAAACCTTTGCTTGAAATGTTTTTTCTATATAGGATTTAAGGAATGAATCAAGGACNNTCTGGTTGGAACTCATTGATGGCGGCGATGACTTTTTTTGGGTCATCGTTGGTGTTCAACCATTGGATGTTTTTGAACATCTTTGTGAGATTGAACCGAGGCTGGAGCCCCCTGGTGACGTACCCGCTCTCCGCGGTATGCGGTGCGAAATCACCGATGATCGTTATTCTGTTTTTCCATATGCTCATGTCGTATTCACGCAAGGTCCGCATGTATGCAAACAAACCCATGACGATATCAAGCAAATCGACATACAACGGAAGGACTTTCCCCGTGGTACCTGAAGTAGAGACCTCAACAAGGGATTCCTTTTTTACTTTTGATGAGACAATTCCATCTGGGTAATATCGTTTGAAATCATCTTTCGTCACAAAAGGGAGTCTTTGAAGATCATCAATACCAGATATATCAGCAGGGCGAACTCCTGCCTGTTTGAATTTCTCATGATACAAAGGTACCGCATCAGCAAACCGGACAAGTCGTCTCAGCTGTCTATCCTGATAGCGATGCAGCGATTCATCGCTCATTCGCTCCAACCGGTCGACATCCACCAAATACCGTTTGAGAATTTTACCAAGGAACACTGGGTTATAGAACGGATTCATACAGCTCCCAAAGTAGACAGGAGATAGGCACAATTCCTTAAATAGCTGTCTCTTCATTCTCCACAGAAGAGCAATGAACATACTCATCGTTGAGACCGTTTGGATGGGAGGCGCACGGTACAAATTCCTTGAAAAAACATTGCTCACGACATTCTCTATTCTTCCCACCTTGCAAGCTCGTGAGCTTGCCGCAATTACACCAAAACAACACCAGGTATCCGTAGTCAATGAACGATACTCCCCGATTGACTGTAACGCAGCCTACGATGTCGTCCTCATCAACTATGTGACCTCGACAGCACCNNAGAAACGAAGCAGGTTGGCTAACGGTTCTTCAGGATATCGAGCAGAAAAAACTCCAGCCATTCTACCATGCACCACCATACAAGCCCATTCAACATCTTCCAGCAACCAATGTTCAGTTACCTGGTTTGATCATGACGGGTGCGCTCGAGGCAACACGCGGCTGCCCCTACCACTGTGAATTCTGCCCAGAGACAAACATCCCTGGTGGGAATATTTTTTACAAAAGACCTATATCAGAGGTTGTCGAGGAAATAAAAAAAATCCCGCAAAAAACACTGATGTTCTATGATACATCACTGACCATCGACCCGGCATATACAAAGGAATTGTTCCAAGGCATGAAAGGACTGCGTAAACGATTCTTCTGCAACGGGAATGCTGATGTGTTAGCCAGGGATGAAGACCTTGTCCGTCTCTCCAAAGAAGCAGGATGCGTTGCCTGGCTTATCGGGTTTGAATCTTTCAGCCAAGACACCCTTGATTCAGTAGGGAAGAAAACAAACAAGGTGACAGAATACGCACGGGCCATCCATAACATTCATACGCATCACATGGCAGTCATCGGAGATTTCATGTTCGGGTTTGATGCCGATACCGTCACGGTGTTTGAACAGACACGAAAAGCAGTTAAAGAGCTGAACATCGATGTCGCTGACTTTTCAATTCTTACCCCGTTCCCAGGCACTCCTCTATTTATTAAGTTAGAAAGTCAAAACAGGATCCTGACAAAAGATTGGACGCTCTTTAACATGGGACATGCGGTTTTCCGCCCACTTCATATGACATCAGTAGAACTAGAGTATGGTGTGCGGGGTGTCTATACCGAGTTTTATGGAAAGGCATATACCCTACGAAGGATAACCCGAGGTGTTCGATTAGGACTGTACCCTTTTTTTGTTATCGTCGCACGAAACGTCATCGCGATGATGGGCGGACGACGACTCGCAAAAAAAGAAAAATAAAATTAGATTCGTGATTTAAATAAGATGCTTGCGGATGTTGATTTTCCTGAATCATCAAACACAGTGACCGTCAATGTATGATTCTTGAAAAAGAGTGATTTAATCTTGTTGACTTTCTTAAAGGAATATTCGTATGGTGCTGTTGTATCGTTATACATAACAGTTCCATCAATAGAAAATTCCACTTTTGTCACCGCCGAATCATCACTAGCGTTCACGGTTATTATTTTTTTCAGAAGCAATATCGTTTTATTATACGTAATGGTATGAAAAATAGTTCCAAACAATTTACTATCCTGGAGGCGTTCTAAGATTGGCTTTCCGCTAAGATAGATTTTTCCTTTTTGAGGGGAAGTGATTTCTAACTGAGGGGGAAGGTTTCCTTGTTCAACGATTTTTGTTGCAGTGGTCGCATCTGCATAGTAGGCGTCAAAGGGTTTTGAACTGGGTGGTTGTGCGTACCCTTGTTGTTTCTGTGAGCTGAATACCACTCCGATTATCATCAGGTTTTCATAGTCATAGGCTGAGATATTCATCGTCCCATCCAGGGTGATGTCTCCCTTTCCAGGGATTGTGATATCACTCTGGGTTGGTATGTAATCAAGGAAGCTGTATTGATACGGTTTGCTATCATATCCGGTCCAATGGGAGATAATTTCCGTCAGATATAGTTTCAATCGACCGGTGTATGAGTCGTTTCCGTGATTATAAAGATGTACGGACACGGTGAGCACTTGAGTTGTATTTTGGTATTCTGCGGTTAATTCTATTTTAATATTGGGGATTGGTCGTCCTTGAGCTGCCTTAATCGCGTCTGCAAACGCTGATTCTGCATTTGGTGGATTCCCACCAACCACTACTTTGTATCCTCCATCGATGTAGACGGAAGGAAACCCATAGATATTGTAATCGGTGAAAAGCCGTTCCTTCACTTTTAAGGAGGTATCGTTCACCAGGCTGACATAATAGAATCGATAGTTATGGGTTTCATATAAGGTATGTAAGATATCAGCAACAGATGGACAGTTGGTACACCACGTTGCTGTTGCTTCTTCGACTAATACTGTGTGAAGAAAGGTTTCATTTCCATTATTTCCACCTGCAGGAATCACCGTGATGATATAATATAAGGAACCATCTGTCGAAGGATTGCCAATTGGTCCATTGCCTGCATCATCATCTAATGTGATGTAGTAAAAATAATCATTGGTGGCACTGGAGGGGATCTCAAGGGACATGTTTCCACTCAGGATGGATGATGATTCCCAACTTGTTGAATCAGCGGTTTTATAGTACAGGGTTGCATTTGTGACATCATCATCATTATCTGTAAAGAGAACTGAGATGGTGGCAGTCTGACCAGCGTTGACGGTCATGTTCCCTGTGATGTCTATAAATTTTGGTGATTCTGTATCGCCTGTGTAAAGAATAATGTATGCTGATGCGCTTAGGAGAATTCCTAGNNAAAAAAAATAGGGAGAAAATCTTCAATTCCCGTCTCTATAAGATACCGATTATACTTCCTTCAATTGATACGTAGTGTTCCTCTTCTCAATGATGTTTTCATGAATCATTTTCTTAAGGATAGGCTGGAGTCGCCCCTGTTCGAGCTTGAATGTCGTTTCCATCTCGGATAGCGACATCGATTTCTGAAGTAAACATCTTAAGATCTTGGCTCGGACCTGCCGATCGGAACCTTCGAATCGAGATTGCTGTGTTTTTGGCTTGATACCGGTTTTTTGGGCAGTCAGATGAAGGGCACCATAATCCATAAGCGCGTTATGCCAGTCACGGCTTTTCCCTCGAGGGAGACATGTTTCAGCAATGCCCCAGAGTTCCATATCTGTTATCGTGATTGGAAGCGCAAACTCGCTAATGAAGATCCTTCGGATATTGGTATCAACCGTCACAAGGTCAGCGTTTGTTGAGAAGATCTGCACCGCCTGGGATGTGTACCTCCCAATGCCAGGGAGTTCTTTGTACTGTTTCATCGCCTCAATCACATCGCACCCGAACTGAGCAACAATTTTCCGTACAGTCTTATGAAGATTCACTGCCCTGGAGTTATACCCCAAGCCCATCCACATCTGTAGCACCTCAGGCAAGGATGCTGAAGCGAGAGCGTCAATGGTTGGCCATTTTTTGATCCATTTCTCATAATACAGAACCACTCGTTTTACTTGCGTCTGTTGTAACATGAGCTCCGAGAGAAGAATCTTATAGGGGTCTGTTGTCTTCCTCCAAGGTAGGTCTCGCCTATTTTTTTCATAAAAAGAAAAGATTTTTTTTTGAAACAATCTGATGTTCTCAACAGGGATGGTTTTTGACGTATTCATTGAAGATGCCATGGACAATCCTTTTTTGATTAGTATCTAGGTAGAATAACCAGGTTCTTAATATGATTTTTTTCGTAATTTTTTTAATTGGTAAGGTTTTTGAATGTTTGCGGTATAAAGGATATCCCCTCTATGAAACGCTATTACCTGAACCATCTCCAAAAACTTGAAGCAGAATCCATCTATGTCATCCGTGAGGTCGCAGCACAATTCGAACGACCGGTCCTTCTTTTTTCAGGTGGAAAAGATTCGATTGTCCTTGGGCATCTCTCCAAGAAAGCCTTTGCTCCTGCGAAAATCCCCTATCCTTTATTACATATTGATACCGGGCATAACTTCCCTGAGGTTTTATCGTTCAGGGACGCGGTCGTGAAATACCTTGATGTCCGCCTGCTGGTTGGATCAGTCCAGAACTCAATTGATACGGGACGAGTAAAAGACGAAACTGGGAAATTCGCAACTAGGAACTATCTGCAGTCAACCACTCTGCTTGACGCCATCCATGAGCATAAATTCGATGCAGCCATCGGAGGTGGTCGCCGGGATGAGGAAAAAGCGCGTGCGAAGGAACGGTTTTTTTCCCATCGGAATGATTTTGGGCAATGGGACCCAAAGAACCAACGCCCAGAGCTGTGGGACCTGTATAATGGTCGGAAGCATCATGGAGAGCATTTTCGTGTGTTTCCCTTGAGCAACTGGACAGAGTTGGATATCTGGCAGTATATCCTCAAGGAGAATATTCAGATCCCTTCGATTTATTTCTCTCATACCCGTGATTGCATTATCCGGGATGGCGTGATTTACGCATATTCAGAGTACTTGCATCTTGATGAGGTAGAAAAAAAGAAATTAAAATCGATGACTGTTCGATTCCGAACCGTCGGTGATATGACCTGTACCGGAGCAGTACGCTCCGACGCTCGTACCGTTGAGGATATCGTTCAAGAGGTCGCAGCGTATCGGATCTCAGAACGTGGCAACCGGGCAGACGACAAACGATCAGAGAACTCCCTTGAGGACCGGAAAAAGGAGGGATATTTCTAGGATGGATGAAAAAACGTACCTGAACATGGACCTGCTCCGTTTCACCACCGCGGGTAGTGTCGATGATGGGAAAAGCACCCTTATCGGTCGTCTTTTGTATGATAGTAAAACCCTCTTTGAAGACCAACTGGAGAACCTGGAGCGATTGAGCCAACAACGCGGTGAAGAACTCAATCTAGCTTTGCTGACTGATGGTCTGCGGGCAGAGCGTGAACAAGGAATCACCATTGATGTCGCCTATCGTTACTTTGCAACACCGGTCAGAAAATTCATCATCGCTGATACCCCAGGGCATATCCAGTATACACGGAACATGGTAACCGGTGCGTCAACTGCGAACCTTGCGTTAATCCTCGTGGACGCTCGGAACGGAGTGACCGAGCAGACCCATCGACATATCTTCATCGCCTCGCTTCTTCAGATCCCGCATTTTGCCATCTGCATTAACAAGATGGATCTCGTCGACTATAAACAAGAGGTGTACGACTCGATCAAGACGGAGATTGAGGATTTTATCTCAAAGCTTTCAATCCCTGATATCACCTTTATCCCAATCAGCGCGCTACTTGGTGATAACGTCGTGAACGCGTCAAAAAACATGGACTGGTACCATGGTCCGACCCTGCTGTATCATCTTGAGGACGTGCATATCGGCAGTGATGAAAACCTTGTGGACTGTCGGTTCCCAGTACAATATGTGATACGACCACGATCAGACAAATACCATGATTACCGAGGATACGCCGGGAAAATCGCAAGTGGGATATTCAAACCAGGGGATAGCGTCATTGTCCTTCCCTCTGGTTTTACAACGACAATCAAGACCATTGAAAGCCCGCAAGGAGAAATCGATGAAGCGTTCCCTCCGATGTCGGTCGTCATGCAGCTAGCTGACGATCTTGATATCAGCCGAGGGGATATGCTTGTTCGTCCGCATAACACCCCGTTCATCAGTCAGGATATTGATTGTATGGTCTGCTGGATGAACACGAAACCTTTGAATCCCGGGACCAGGTACATCATCCGTCATACCACTAGGGAAATTAAAGGAATCATCAAGGAAATTCAGTACAAAATCGACATCAACACGCTGCACCGGATATCGGAGGTGACGTCCCTTGCGCTCAACGAGATCGGGCGGATCACGATACGAGCCGCACAACCCTTATTCTTTGATAGTTATGAGCATAATCGTACAACAGGAAGCATCATCTTAATTGATGAGGCCACCAATGAGACGGTTGGTGCAGGGATGATACGGGAACCATCTCCGAAAGTCCCTGAAAAGAAAAAATAAAGGAAAATGTGCTATGAAGAAACATCAGGGTTTCACCATCTGGTTTACAGGTCTTCCTTGTTGTGGAAAAACAACGATCGCCAATCAGGTCGCTGTGATTTTAAAAAAAAGAGGCTTCCTTGTTGAACAACTTGATGGTGATCTGATCCGCCAGAACTTTTCCAGTGATCTGAGTTTTTCAAAAAAAGACAGGGATGAAAATATAAGTCGTGCCACGTTCCTTGCAAAGATGCTTTCCCGCAATAACGTTGTGGTGCTCGCAAGCTTTGTCTCACCATATAGAAAGCAACGAAGGAGAGCACGAAAGCAAATTAATAATTTCGTTGAAGTATATGTCCGATGTCCTGTGAAGATCTGCATGAAACGTGATGTGAAAGGCATGTATAAGAAAGCTCTTGAAGGAAAAATCCAGCATTTCACCGGGGTTGATGATCCATATGAAGAGCCAGAGCATCCGGAGCTCATCGTTGACACCGATATCGAATCTGTGGAAGAAAGTGTTGGCAAGGTGCTGCAGAAGATCGAGGAGATCGGGTATCTAAAAGAGTAAAAAGAACAGAAAGGATTGAGGATCGATTTTTGGTCTTTGTTTCATTGTTTGAATCGGTTTTTACAATAGGCGAAAACGAAGCGGGGGATGATTTTCCATTTATCTTTTTGTACTCCCCCTGGTTTTGGGATCGCCTCGCAGATGACATCGATGAGTTTTTTATCTTTGCATGCAATCTCGATTAAGCGATCAACATTTCGTCCCCAGCGCTTCGATAACCGATTCATAAGGGTAAAATCCCCACGGAATTCATGGTTCCATCTCCGTTGATAGCGTCGGAGGGACTGCACATCTGTTGCATTGTTTTCGAGGGCTTTGATTGCTATTTCTGCTGCCATCTCACCGGAGCACATCGCATAATAAATTCCCTCACCGGTCATTGGATTTGTAAGTCCGGCTGCATCACCGCAGAGCATTACTCGATCCGCTGTTAATCTTTTCATCTGGCAGGTCGGGAACGCTCCCCCATGTGTCGCTGTCTTGGGAAGTCTTGTTGGAAGAAGTTTTTGTTTTTTTAAGGTCTGGAGATAGTACGTAAAGCTCGTCTGCAGATTCTTTTTTTCCATAGAAGGGTTCACAGCTTGTCGAAACTCAACGACCCCGATGTTCACGTGTTCTTTTTTAGGGAAAACCCAGCCGTACCCCGCAAGTCCGTTTGGTTGAAGATGGATATGGACTCCTCGTTCGTGTCCATACAGCTTATGAATGGTTTCTTGTCCTATCGGATATTCAGTATACACGCTAATTCCGATATGGTTACATTCCTGTTTCATGCCAATTTTCTTTGCAATCGTGCTCCAGGTCCCATCCGCTCCTATAATCAGTTGTGATTCAACGGTCGTTCCATCTGAGAGGATTAGGCGAATGTTATGTTTTTGGTTGGTCATGTCTTGAACGGTGTTTCCGCATTGAAGAACCGCCCCGCTTCGTGTCGCAAGATTGACAAGGCCTGCATCAAAGCTTTTTCGTAGGACCATCGCTTGAAGTGGTTTGGTGTGGTGAAAGTCGATGTGGTGTGTCATGGTGGACGTATGGATTTGAAACGTGGTGGAGTATGAATCAATCAGGTTATTTTCCTCAAGGTATTTGAATCGGTGGAGGACTCGCATCTGAAGTCCACCACCACAGGGTTTATCTCGTGGAAATGTTGTTTTTTCGAGAAGAAGGGTGCGTATGCCTTTTTCAGAAAGGATTTTAGCAGCGGTTGAGCCTGCTGGGCCAGCCCCGACGATAACAACATCATAGAACATAGAAAAAATTTTCCTCCGTTTCGCTTTTTCTAATGCTCTTATGATATATAAATCTTACAGAAAATAACTATATGAGGTTTTTTTGTCAATTAATGAGCGGGAGAGTATGAGAATGATTTTCTTTCATTCAAGAAGGAGTAATCCATAATAGTTTTCAGGACAAGTATGGTCTCGGACGACCTCGATTGGGTATCCCGCAGTCCTTGCTGTTTGAAACACATCGATGCCACAGGCTTCCATTGAAGGGCGCGCCTGCTCCGTGTGACAACATGTTTTCTGCACGTTGCATCTTTCACAAAGAGAGCAGGGACCAGCACTCAACCCAAACGCCTTGTAGTATCCTGCAAGGAACGCCTCACGTTCGAGAGTACAGACGATTTGGAGCACTTCAATACCCCGAGAAGGACAATGAACCAAAAGAGCGGTTTTATACTCATCAAGTAACCGTCGTGTTTCCTGTGGTGTTGGTGAATACGGAGGACACGTTAAATGTTCACCATAGCCGTCACAGCCGTACTGACATTTTCGTCGAACCCATTCAGCGGTATAGACATGCTCAGGAGAGATTATCTTTGCGTCTATAGCTCCTAGCTTGCATGCTCTTTGTAGAAAATGTTCTGG
>DAYE01000042.1:0-1684 GCA_002506745.1 Euryarchaeota archaeon UBA33 | reverse complement strand
TCTATAGAACCTATGTTTTAGGGGAAGAATAAAAAAACGAGGAAAGGGAAGTTGACAGAATTTTTATTTCTTCATATTGCCCCTTATTTTATTTTAGATATGCAACATCCCCTCTCGAAAAAAAAAGAAGAAAAAAACGAAAGAAGGAACGGAGGAAAAAGAAAACCATGAAAAAAAAATCATTTCTTATATAAATATCGTTAAATTTTGATAAAACTATATATATTCAATATTGTATTTTCCTGTTATGGAGAATCGAAATGAAGAAATGTAGTGTATTATGTTGTATTTTTCTTATAATTGGAATACTGCCTGCAGGGGTATCTTTTCAAGATACTCTTACAGATATCCCTAAATTTATAAATGTTCGAACAGCTAGTGCAGAAATCTGGGAACAAGAATATAAGCTTCTCGCATTGGACAATACAACAGCTAACAATTTTGGTGAATCTGTTTGCATCGATGGTGACACTGCTATTATTGGCATTCCCTTAGATGATGATAATGGACCCGGTTCTGGTTCTGCATACATCTTTACCCGCTCTGGTACTTCCTGGAGTTTAGAGCAGAAGCTGCTGCCCTCCGATGGATCTACAGGGAAACGTTTTGGTCAATCCGTCTCTATCGATGGCGACACCGCTCTCATCGGGGCATACCACGACTATGCTGGCTCTGTATACGTATATACCCGAACTGGAACGACTTGGACACAGCAGGCAAAACTCCTTGCATCAGATGGTGAGGTCAATGAGTATTTTGGTGTGTCTGTTTCCCTAGATGGCGATACTGCCCTCATTGGCGCATTTTGGGATGACGACAACGGAGATTACTCAGGTTCAGCTTATGTGTTCGTCCGAACCGATACAACATGGTCTCAACAAGCGAAACTCCTTGCATCCGATGGTGTAGAAGATGATCAATTTGGAGTCTCCGTTTCTCTATTTGGCGATAGTGCGCTCATTGGTTCATTTGCGAATGATGCTGGTTCTGCCTATGTGTTCACCCGAAGCGGCACAACTTGGACACAACAGGCAAAACTCCTTGCATCCGATGGTGGAATGAGAGATGAGTTTGGTATATCTGTTTCACTTAATGGAGATTCTGCGCTTATTGGAGCATGGCTTGATAGTGACAATGGACACTGGTCTGGTTCTGCTTATGTTTTTACTCGATCCGGCACAACTTGGACACAGCAGGCAAAACTCCTTGCATCAGATGGGGAAACCGATGACAATTTTGGTGTTTCTGTCTCGCTGGATGGAGATAGGGCACTCGTTGGATCATATTGGAACAATGATTATGGGGTCCACTCTGGCTCAGCTTATATTTTTACCCGTACAGGAACCATGTGGACTGAACAGACAAAACTGCTCGCCTCAGATGGTGTACCCGGGGCTCTTTTTGGTAAAGCCGTCTCAATTCAGGCAGATACTGCTCTCATCTCAGTGACATATGATGCTGAAAAAGGATGTGCATATGTCTTTAAAAAAAGTGACAACCAACCGCCCAATGCGGATTTTTCTTGGATGCCACAGAATCCTGCTAATAACGAATCAATAACTTTTAACGCATCTTCAAGCTACGATCCTGATGGAACGATTACAAAGTATGAGTGGGATTGGGACAACAACGGGGTTTACGATGAAGCTCATAGTTCTCCAACTGCCACGCATTCGTGGACAAG
>DAYE01000100.1 GCA_002506745.1 Euryarchaeota archaeon UBA33 | reverse complement strand
ATAGGGATGATCGCCCAGGATGTGTACTTCGATGCAAACGCCCTCAATTTAGCAACACTTACGACAGGAATGAACGTCGACGATCTCTACGAGCTTGACCTCCCCTCCAACGAAAAACCAGAGATCATCATGCACCTAGGCCATCCGCCGACCCCTTATGATTTCACCTACAACCCGCTCCCGCAGTCCAATCTCCCATCCGTGGTCAACAATACACTGACATTGGCTGAAGCGATCAACACACGCCAGATCGTCTATGCATGGAACGCCACAGAACTCACAGTCCTGGAACAATCCCAGATCCTCTGGGCCTCGTACGGGACATCCTACCTTTATGATGATATCAACAACAAGCGGCATCGCACGCTCCCCAGCGCGGTCAACATCTATCCATTCAAGATCTATGCAGCGAACCAAACCGGTGTGTACCAATACACTCCGACGACCCACTCACTCTCATTGGTCGTCTCAGGTGACAAACGAGAGTTGATCCAAAGCGCTGTCGACCCTGGCAACATCTCGGTCTCCTCTGCACCCATGATCATCATCCCATTCTGGGACAAAAACGTAGGAAGTCAAACCTATCTCGCATGGTGGTGGTACGAGTCCGGTGCCATCCTACATAACATCCTGCTTGAAGCAACAGCATTGAACCTGGGTGGAAATGCACTCTCGGTCATCACCGATCAGAACGGACTGCGCACCGCCCTAGGACTCCCCGGACAAACCAATCTTGTCGCACTCCATGTCGCCATGGTCGGCCATACCAACGGGACCACACAGAACAACCCACCACTCGCCCCGACCCTCACGGGTCCTTCAAGCGGACAACGAGGAATCCGTTACAATTATTCAATTGTCACGACCGACCCTGATAGTGATGACGTCTCTTATTTTGTTGACTGGGGCGATGGCACGAACAGCGGATGGGTTGGTCCGTTTCCCTCTGGCATGATGGTGACGCTGAATCACACCTGGTCAATCCCTAGTACCTATACCATTCAGGTGAAAGCAAGGGACACTCATGGTTTGGAAAGCAACTGGACCACTATCGAAATGACGATCGGAGGGCCTGTCCTTGAAATTGAAATGAAAGGTGGCCTGGGGATCACAGCGATAATCAACAACACTGGCACGACTGATGCCACCAACATCTCCTGGAAGATCACATTTGAAGGTGGATTTGTAATCCCTGCTCAGAAAACAGGATCGATTCAGTCAATTCCCATCGGAGAACAATCTACATTACGACCATGGGTGTTCGGCCTTGGAAAAAAGACAATCACGCTGTCGCTCACCGCAGATGATGGAGTCACCGCGGAAAAAATTGCATACGGTTTTTTCCTCATGTTCATCGTCTTCGGAGTGAAATAAGACCCCTTTCTTTTTTTCTTTTTATCACCATTGTCTCTATTTTTATTTTTTGCAAAACATTTAAATGAATCAATGTGATATTAACACTTGACCTGATCGTATAAGGACGGGAATAAAAATATGAGAAAAATAAAACTTAGGACTTTATTTGTAATAACAATGATGCTCAGTAGCGTATTTGTACTAGCTTCATTTTCAGGCAATGCTATTGATGGAACTACCACCAATCAAACGAAAGACATCCGTTCAAGTGATTATCTCTTGAAAAGAACGTTTCTTTTCGGCAGAGTTCAAAATATGAGTGGTGAAGGAAATTACACCACCGTTGAAACTGTCAATCTCAGGATTATTTTCTTCAAACCAGTCCAATTTTTTCATTATACCACTGGGGAAACGATTACATTCTCAAATCAGTTCATTGGAATGATCCGTCCCGATCGCTTCTTGATGGGAATTTTTACGGTCGTCCTGCCAATCAACACCAATAGTATTGCCGTGATGAATACAACAATGGGTGCAATACTCATCGAACTCTATGAAGATAAAACGCCGATCACCACAGCGAATTTCATCAAGCTAACAAACGATGGTTTTTACAACGGCCTTGTATTTCATCGAGTCATTGATGATTTTGTGATACAAGGCGGCGGATACTATCCAGACGGGACTGAAAAAATAAGCCCCTATGGTCCTATTGATCTTGAAATAAACCCTGCCGTTCATCATCTCGATGGAACGATAGGCATGGCACGAACAGTTGATCCGAACAGTGCGACGAGCCAATTTTTTATCGATGATGGTGCTCAGCCATATCTCGAGCCGAATGGCTCTGATCCTAATGGCTATGCTGCATTCGGTAGAGTAGTGAAAGGTATTGATGTTGTTCGTGCGATCGCTAAGGTCGATACCATGATAAAATATGGGTTTATGGAAGACTGGCCAGTCAATGACGTAATAATCGAGAGTATCACCATAATAAATTCATAATGAAAAGATCATAAAAAATGGTTAAGAAGAAATGGTTAATCGAAAAGGAAAATGAAAATTTCATCAATGAGCACAAAACATAATGCTCTGAGGATATATTTATAGATAAATAATGATTACAAAATGCAAGATTGAGGTAAAGGTATAAGGATTTCGTTGCATTGAACTACTTCTTCGGCATCTCTCCTTCCATATGGAAATGATGCAGGAAACGATGATACACCAGTGCTAAGAAATAGCGATTGATACAATGAGGATGAACCCACAGTACAATGCGTACACGCCAGCAAAATTTTTCCTGCATCGGTGTGTAGCACTGTGACAGGTCCTATCCCACCCATTAGCATCGCAGCATTCAGAAACGCATCAACCCAGGACATGCATTCAGAGAGAGGATACCCTAACATCCCTATGATCAACGAAACAACAATAAGTCCTAAAGAGAGCAACGCGAACTTCACGAGACGGAGGAAAAATTACGAGCTTGGAATATGCTGTTCATGACGTTTCTCAAATTTTTCGAACATCTCTTATTAATCACGGTTCCATTATTAAAAAATTAATCATTGTCTAACCGTTTTCCTGACTTAGGTTCAAACGAAATCTGCGGGACCGTCGTGTGTTTCGGTGCACGCCCTGCGGCTCCACCGCTAGCGCACGCACAGGTACACGCAGAACTCGACACCCAGCATATACATACCACCTGTGATATAATAAACCTAAGAGTTAATCCGTAAACAAATAGGATAAACCTTTTTAAAAAAAACAGATAAAAAAAGGGGCGTGTCAAGGAAGCAGTGTCCATCACAGCGTTTTTATAGACCACTGTGTTAAAACCCCAGTTGAAGCCCTATGGAGCTCTGGTTCGTCTATACCATCCTTGGTTATATGATCGGTGCGGTCGCCGGCACCCTGGATAAGTACATGATGAACCAGGAGTACCACCCAGTGACCACTGTTCTGTTACGTACCCTGTTCAACGCCGTGTTTCTTGGTACTGCAGGGTTCCTGTTCCTCAACATGCACCTCACCCTCTCCCTGGTGCTTCTGGCAGCCATCCCCGCCTTTCTTCTTGCGTTCAGCTTCGTCGTGTACCTCTTTGTGTTACAAAAGAAGAACGCAAGCGAAATCCAACCGTTCTCCCAGTCGCTTGACACCCTATTCATCTTCCTCGCATCCATCATCCTCCTTAGGGAGCCAGCGCGGTTGGAGAACTATATCGGAATCCTGGTGGTTGTCATCGGCGTCTACCTGGTCCTTTCCGAACACATCACCAAGGTACCTCGTCTGGACCGCTCGTTGTTGATCATCATTGCACTCGTCCCTATCGACATCGCGTACGCATTACTGGTCAAAACATTCCTAGGGACCGCTGACCCGATCGCCCTTGTCGTCTCCATCTACCTCATGGCGTTTTTCATGCTCACAATCGTATCGTTACTTCTGCGACGACACATCAACAACAAACCAGCCTTCCTCAAACCACAGATTCGAATCGTACTGGTTGCATCCCTCTTCGCCGCCACCGCTGCAGCGTTCCTGTACACCGCCCTTTCCCAGGCGAACGCCTCCAAAGTCTACCCGATGGCTGGTGTCAGCTCTGTCACCGTCTTTTTACTCGCCACCGTATTCCTTCAGGAAAAGTTCCACAAACACAAGTTCATCGGCACCCTCATCGTGGTCGTCGGTATCTACCTCATCTCGTTGTAATTAAATTTATTATCTCTATATTTTATAAAAAGATATTTTTTTCAAGATTTGTATGGGTAAAAATATGATGATTCAACTAGCGTTTAGAACACCGATCATTGATTCACTTACGTTTTTTGTATGAAAGAATCTTTAGGATCCTTAGTGTTCGGTGGGTATGGGAGTATTTGATACACACAGACATTATAATCCTCTTGAGAATACTCTTCAGTATCCTCCGATTCTTCCAAAAGTAATTTTGGTGTAAACGATTTCATCATTTTCTTTAATCGGTTAAAAAACGCTTCGACTTCTCTTTCATCAGCATTTTCTATTATCATTTTTGTTTCTGTTCCCATCTCTTCCAACCGTCTATATTATTACACACGTATAATATATAAATATTACCATTCTACGCAAACCACCAGGCAAACACAAAGAAAACATACAGACAAATCTATTCTATTATTTTTTTCGGAAATAGCGGCAAAAAAACTTCCTTTTTATGGTAAGGTGACGTACTCCTTCGTCTCAGGATTGATTGCTTTTTTCACGCCGGAAACGTTGGCATCATAACCTGGGAACCCAAAATCATCTAGCGTTGGATCTAAGAGTAATGCATCCTTCCCCCAGATACTAAAGACCGTTAGGGCATCCTTATTATATGTCTTATAAAACGATGGTTGGAACGAAAAGAACAGATCAACAGTCACGGCAGCCGTCTGTGCGCCTGCATTGTACAGCATGATGCCACCATACGTAGATAACTCAGGGATTGTGCCTGTAGTATTCGTGAAATTCCATTGGTCAATGGGCGTAAAGTTCGCAAAATCACCTTTCATGAATTCATTGTACTCTGTCCATGTTGGGACAACAAACAACGTCAACTGTTGATCAGATTGAATGTTGTAATCAATGGTCATCGAGTCAATGACATCAGCGTATGTTTTTCCTTCCTCACCACCAGCATAAAGCACACCCATGGATGGCAGTGTATAGGTTTGATAATACGATTGTTGGATCGGCTCCCCGAAGACATCCTCAGCATGATGAATCAATGACTGCTCCGCCACATTCCAAAGATCATCGGCGTTGGCATCAGAGACCATCGCATACACATGCGTATTAGTAAAGACAAGATATGAAGTCAATCCGATATTCGAAAGTAACGAACACAGCAGAATAGACAGATCTTCACAGGTCCCCTGCTTTTTCTGGATGGTCTCCTGTGGTGTCTGCAGCGTCGTATTGTTCTTCGGAGCAGCAAGACAAGTATAGTTCATGAGAACATGCCGGTACACCGCGTTCACAAAACATTCTGTGTTGGACGCATCACAGCCAGTAAGGATGGTATTCGCATAGGATTGCAACTTACTATCCTGCAGGTCCAGTTTCAAAAGAAACGGCTCTGCTGTATTGAGAAAAGCATCAGAGGGAGGCTTCTCCCAGCGTGTCGGATCATGAGGGTAAAAGTCTGCGTTATCACCCACGCCATCGCCATCTGAATCACGCCATTCAGTTGGATCATTGGGGAACGCATCAGCGTTGTCACCAACTCCGTCACCATCCGTGTCCTTTGTTTCGTTCGCATCCTGAGGGAACGCATCGGTGTTATCACCGACCCCGTCACCATCTGAGTCATTCCATTCGGTGCTGTCAGAGGGAAACGCATCAACGGTGTCATTGTAGCCATCTTCATCAGTGTCTTTTTCACTATTGTTGGTTGGTGTATTTTTTGTACATCCGCTCATCAAACCAACAGTTATAAGAATTACTCCAACGAGTACGATAACAATTTTTCTCATAGTCCCATCTCCACTCATCGCGATATTCACATAGTTTATTTCTTTAAAAATATACCTTTTTTTCAATCGACATGAGATGATATGAGAAAAATCCAGAAGTTTTTTCTTTCATTCCTTCCTTTATTCTCAAAACATTGATCTCATCATCGTAAACGATTCATTTGAAATAAGTATCACATTCATTGCTTCTTCTACGGGATATTGTACTGCAAATCTGTAAGAATCCCAGTTTCAAGATCCTGCTGTGCTTCTTCGCCGAAAAGATAGGTATAGTACTCATCCAGATGTCTGAGATGGTATTGGAACCATGCGGTGAAATATTTCCTAGAGGTAGTATGTTGCTGTTCGACACTGATGCCGGGGGGATTGTCAATGCCCCATCGTTGACCAATACTGGCGTAATGCTCATCGATGAACCCAAGATGGTTTCCCCCAGTGATCGCCAAATATTCTTTGATTGTACTATTTGAAAGGTACTGGGTATACATCTTCAGAACATCCTCTGGAGAGACCAGTCCGTCGATCGTCCCTACTTGTAGTTGGACTGGCACCGTGATATTCCGTGCAGCGGAGATCACTGATGGAAAACCAGCTGGGGCGAGTGCGACTGATGCATCGATCACCGAGCCTGCAGTACCGGTCGCCTCAACACACCCTCCGCCACCCATGGATAGACCGATCGCGCCCCACGTCTCCCCATCAAGAACATGATAGATTGGTGAAAAACGACGATCGTTCTGTCTCTGTAATACGGAAAATCCACCGAGGAATCCAGATGCCCATTGCGTCGTATCCCAAGACAGTCGACGAGGTGGGGTGAAACACAACGTCACATACCCATAAGAGGTTAGATGCTCTGGGATCCAGGTGATCTGCCATTCAGACCCAGCATATCCATTCGCAACTACGATACCGGGGCATGGTGCTGCAGAGATATTCACTGGTGCACGCTGCCCGTCGGAGGTAGCTGGATAACGGATTGTCGCCCTGAAGAGACCATACGGAGGCACCAGATACCACATCTTGTACGAACCGATATGGAATGGTCCTGGTTGATCAGGTGACAGAGATTGCGCACCAACGGAAGAAATAGAGAGGCACACTAGCAGAAGCACAATACTAAATCTAAGACACAATTCACGCGTTCTCATACCGATACCACATGATGATCGTTAGAATTGATAGTATATATTATATTAAATATATTTCTGCAAAGTAATTACTAATAGAAAATGGGGGGGAAGTTGCGCCTTATATCAAAGGGGAGGTGAAAAAAAAGCTTGGCACAACTCCCTTTTCGGGGGCGGGGGATGAAAAGAGGATGTCCTAAGCAAAACCTCGACATGAGAAGAGGCCATATTCATAAAAACCTCTTAGAGACAGACTACTTTGTTCCCTTTTTTGAATATCTGACTGCATGCTACTTAGCATGGTTTGTAATTCGCTATGGAGCTGCTCAAGATCCATTCCCTGATCAGCTAATTCTTTTACTGTAAGCGAAATGATCTCATTTCGTTGAGTCTGAACATCCGAATTTGAAATGATCTGCGCTCCGACCAAAGAAACCGGATACGTTGCAAGCACCATGCTTGCGAGAACCGCACCAATGCATTGTTTAATTATTTTTTTCCTCATCGTCTGATCACGTCCTTGTCATTTTCTATGGAGATGCATGAGACGATCTGCTTATATCTATTTTTTACAAATCAATTCCAATTTGTACCAAAATCATTCCCAAATTCAAAAACAATATTTTAAAAACAATACTTTTTCCGTTATTTCGGAAACCTTAAATGATGATGCCCCGTCTTCATTTCCATGGATGCAAAGGTTGACGACTACATAAAAAAACAAAAATCCCCGCAAAAGGAGGTCTGTCAAAGATTACGCAGCATTATTCTTACAACCTATCCTGAGATCAACGAAGAACTGAATGTAGGCGTCCCCTGCTATGGTTCTACAAAAGCGGAACCGTGCGGCAAATATTACATCACTGCGCTCAAAGACCATGTCAATCTGGGTTTTTCACTTAAAGGATTGACAAAACAGCAACAAGGGCTTTTCGAAGGTAGCGGAAAAACAATGAAACACATCAAAGTGTATTCTGTGGAAAAGATCAATGAAGAAGAAATAATCAGACTCCTCAAAATAGTCAAACAATCATAAAAGAATCTCAAGCAGTATCTGGAGTCGATCTTTTGGACAGATCATTCTGTAATTTCTTCGATTTTTAAAAATATTATTTTAAGTCAATCTTCATGGTTTTTTCACTACTTTCTGGGACGAATGTTCCACTGAANNGATTGTGTGAGGATAACTTTTATGTACTAGTACAACATATAATATTATGGGGGTCTGGACTTTCCGTAAAGAAAGCTTTTACGTTTCAAACCTTTCCTCCCAGATTTTTAACATCACCAGACCCCCCTTTCCTTCTCAACCACACTTCACAAATGAACAATTCTTTTTTAAAAAAAAAAGGCTCCGAAGACGAACACCTTCTAGGTTCCTATCCGTTCTCCTCTTCCTCTCCTTTCTCCGGAATCCGTATCCGATGTCTCTCCACAAACTCTTTAGCGTTTCCCAACCAGAACTTCATCGATGCCTTTTGCTCAACCAGCCCTGCGGTTGCGATACGAGCAAAATCTTTGTCATAGGTGATGATCCCACGGACCTCAGGGTGCTCGTAGGCTGCCTGCACCAACGACAGATCAGCAATCGATGGTTGTTTCAAAAAATTCGTTTTAATCTCCTTCAGATCACCCGGAATTGCGCTGACGTTGTAGATCAAGAACATCTCAGACAGCTGCTGCTCAATTGCAGAACCAACCTCCTCGATGATCTGCCGGGTCGTCGCAATGCTCAACGATGACGCCTGCATCGCAACGATCGCCTGGCAATATTTCCGACGCGTACTCCGACTGTCAAACGCATAGATCAAGATATTCGCATCAACCAGATACACGTCATACGCAATTTTCTCATGCAGAAAATGACGGTAGTTCAGCAGTTCGCCACACGCGCAGAGGTTCTTACGATTTCGAAAGATGCGCATTCGCCGTTTACAATGAGGGCAGGTCACCTTCATAGAACAAGACAGTAATACAACAGGACTTTTATTTACTAATCCCTTCAGAACCATGATTTCGATGGAATAACTGGTGCAGAACGCAGGAACTTTTTTTCCAAAAATCCCCAAGAATACGACATCTACACCGGCAAGCGACAATTCTAAGCAGCAAAGACTCTCCCTGAAAATCAATAGGCAAATTCTGGAACAGATAAGACAAAAACCTTACATTTTTCCCTTTTTTATCACATATATTCCAAAATCAGGCACATAAAAATCTATTAAAAGGGGTACACCTATTTCAAGACCCAATGAAGGGAGAATTGACCGAGACACAAAAAAAACTCATCCAGTGGCTCGAACAAAACAACCACTGGTTCGTGACTACTAAAGAAATCGCCACATTCCTCTCTTGCACCGAAAAAGAAGCGCACAGCCTCGGCTTCGCGCTCAGCCTAAAAAAATGGTTCGCAACCCTGGGGCATAACCAGTATCTCCTCCTTAAATCAACACAGAATCAACACCCTCCACCCATCCATCCACTCATCATCGGAAGCCGTCTTATCGACCCGTACTACTTCTCTTTTCAAACCGCAGCATCCTATCACAAACTTATCACACCAATACACCAACCGGTTTTCCTCGTCACCACAACCATACGAAACAACACCGACATCAGAGACACCTCCTATCGCTTCATTCACGTCACCCAAAGGAAATTCTTCGGGTTCAACCCTGTCACCATCGACGATACAATAATCAACATGGCAGATAAAGAAAAAACCATTATAGACAGCCTGGAGAAATTCAAATACATCGGTGGTCTGCCCGAAGTCATCCGTATCCTGAAAAACAACATCGAGACTCTTGATCTACAACGCCTCGTCGACTACACCGTCCTGATGGGATCAAGCATCCTGATCCAACGACTCGGCTATATCCTCGACCACTTCAACGTCACCTTCGACGAAGAATTCCTCCAAAGCTACTCCCTTGGTGTCTTGACCTACTTCGATCCATTCAACACCTACGATATGAAACCGAAACGAGACCAGAAATGGAACCTGATGATCAACATCCCAGAATCACTCTTCAACACAGAACCGTAACGACGACTCTCATCCTTTTCTTCTCCCGTTATTAAATGTTTTTATCTTTTACAAAATATTAAATAAGGAATCATCGATTAGTACAAAGGAAGTAGAAACAATGATAAAAAAACCAATCGGATTTTTTATGTGTTTTCTCTTAATGATCACACCGGTTTCCATAGCGATACAAACAGAACATGAACGAACCATTCCAGCCATGACTCCAGAGCATCCGACCTCCTTTTCCACGTCCGCTCCACATGTGCTTTCTACTGATGGCTGGCAGTTGCAATGGAGCCATGACTATGGCGGCATGGGTCATTCACAACTCGCACAACCAGTCGGAGATCTCGATGCAGATGGCATCAACGAAATCATCGTGGGAGGCTACGAAAACACAGGGATGTGCAGAATCATTTCCTATAATACCTCACAACAAACCTATGTAGAAGAATATTCCTGGTACATCCCTGGAGGTTCCTATCACATCCCAACAGGAGCATGCATCTTCGACCTTAACGAAGACGGAACACTTGAGCTCGTTGTCGCCTGGGGGTTCACCGGCGCAGATGGGGTATACGCCTACACCTGGGATGGAACCACGCTGACGACCCTTGATAGCTACAACGGTGTCGGCGTTGATTTCCTCTACGATGTGTACGCCTGTGACTACAACGATGACGGTCACGTCGAGGTGATCGTCTCCAATGCACCGAACATGGGGACAAGCCAATGGCATGTCTACGCACTCCGCTGGGAAGTCGACCATTTCGTCGCTGAAGCATTCTGGGCATGTCCAAATGGAGCAAGCTGCGAATGCCCCATGGTCTGGGGTGGAGATGTCGACAATGACCAAAAAACTGAGATTATCGCAGACGTCTCGAATGACGGTTCGTTTTCCGCGGGAACCTGGGCGCTGAATTGGAATGATGATACAGATAC